>CAZZFH010000051.1:0-9801 GCA_964653295.1 uncultured Candidatus Bathyarchaeia archaeon
GAGACTGTGTATGGTCTCGGCTGCGCCCCAAGCGACCCAGATGCCACCAAGAGAATACTACAGATCAAGCAAAGGGCAGACAAACCACTACCCCTAGTATGCTCATCCATCGAGGTAGCTAGAAGAATCGTGGAGTTCAATTCTACGGCTGAGAAATTAGCAGAAAAATTCTGGCCCGGTCCCTTGATGCTGGTTCTACCCAAGAAGATGGATTACCCGATTTATGTTACATTTGGGAAGAAGACTCTTGGAATCAGGGTGCCTGGAAGCGAGGTCTCACAAAGATTAGCTAGACTTTGTGTAGGGGTTATTGTGAGTACCAGCGCAAACAAGTCGGGTGCAAATCCACCTCTTACTGCCAAGGAGGCTATTAACCAGATTGGGGGAGAGGTTGATGTCGTAATTGATGGGGGACCATGCCCCGGAAAACTTCCATCGACCGTCCTTGATCTTAGTGGATCTGAGATGTGGATAGTCCGTAGCGGTCCGATTACAGGTAATATGATAATGGAAGCCCTGAAGAGTTAGAGTTTCCAGCCTTTATCTACAAGGAAGGCTATGCTCTCTCCTTCTGGTGCCCCTACTGCTGTTGCTACTGGCTCGCATTTGGTCCTGAATAGGTACATTGTTGGGCAGGGGGCTGGGGTCTCGGTCATGGTCTCCCAGTTGGCCATTCCTTTTGCTAAGATGAGGTCAGCGTTGTTGTAGAGGTCTATGAACCACTTGGGGCTCTCATCAAGCCGGACTCCTATGGCTTTGGCTCCCGTGGTGATGAGCTTGTCCGCTGCCTTATCCATTCCAACCATTAATGCGTCCTCCATCAATGCATCATTCAAGCTGGGTGGACCATCCTTGACAGCAACAGTCACATAGGCGCCAAGTCTCCTGAGTTCCTTCACCAATAGTGTATCTAGAGCGATCTCTCCAGCGTTGTCTGTAAGGAAGAGTAGGTTGGTGCCTTGTTTGATATGGGTTTTGAGCTTGTCAGTATCATCGATATAGAGGGGCTCCTCAAGGAACTTGAGGGCGTCTCCTAGGTCTGCGTTGTTTCCCGGCACATCATAATCGATGACGTTACCGAGGCAGGCTATCTTTGATGCTGTTCTGAGTTTATCGTTTGGAGTTGTTGAGCCAATTATTTTCTCCATCTCTGGTAGGATATCGAGGGCTCGTTGGTTCTCTGAGTGTTTCTGTTCCTTGTAGGGGTCTTGGCATCCTGTGATCTCCGCGATTAGCCTACCTCTATCAGCGCCTAGGACTGAGGGTACTGTTTCTTCGTTAAAGTTGTCCCCCATGAGCCTGAGGAGTGCTATCATTGCTTCTTTTCTCTTCTCCTCGTTGTCTGTGCTGAGCTTGATCATGTTATATCCGCGGTGGAGCAGGCAGTAGCCGCATCTTGAGCCGACCTTCATATTGTTCAAGGGTGGGTGGTATACGCAATATAAAAAGCCTTCAAGGGTTCTTATCTAGTGAGAAACTTTGGAGTACAACTTGCTAGCAACGACTGATAAAATTACTATGAGTGGCGCCAGTAGCCAACTCTGGATGAACCTACGGGCTGTGGGCGACCCCGAGCCCAAGGTAAACAAGACCCATGTTAGGGGCATTATTCAGGGGGCCACAAACCTAGACCCCGTTGAGGCTATTTTGTTGATGCGTGAACACATGAGGTCTGAGATTGAACGATATGATAAGCTGTACCGGGTGATGCCTATTCTTTCATGGGTAGACACAGGGCTCGATGCTATTGTGGCTGAGGTCGAGGCTCAGAAGACCCGGATTGGTGATGATGATAAATTCAGGGTGACTCTTGAGAAGCGTAAGACCGATTTGAGGAGCCGTGAGGTCATCGAGGCAGTAGCAGAGGTTATTGATAACCCGGTTGATCTTGAGAACCCTGACTGGGTTGTACTGGTTGAGATTATGGGGCAACACACAGGAGTCTCTATTGTACGGGCTGAAGCTTTATTCAATGTCCAGAAAGAACGAGCGGCTATTATCTTCTCAAACCAATAAGCGTGCTTTTCTCGGTTATCAGGCTGGTTAATGCCTTGTATTTATCTCCCCCAACAGTTTCAATGGCGGTATCTGTTATCTCATAGATGATCTTCAACGCCTTGTATTTCTCGGGGGTTAGCGCTAGGGATTTGTCTGTTGGGTCGCCAAGGTAATCCGCGATCTTGGTTGCTGCTGGGTCGTTTTCCGTCTCACTGATTACAATTATAGCTATTTGTTTTGTTTTTTTAGAGACGCCGATGAGCTTGATGGCCTTGGATATCTGGTTCTGGGTAGAAGCATACAGGAGGGTCTCTACATCTATCTTGTTGCTGATATTACTCCCGTTCTCCATGGCGTAATAGGCGTTGGCCGCAGCGTAGTAGAGGTGGTATTGGTCTGTTATCTTGTCGGCGTCGAACAGTTGGTATTTCTTCCCATGGTTCATCTGGTCTAGTTGGTCCAGCGTCTTGTTGATATCATCGACACTTATGTTTGAGGCTGCTGTGATGGTTACCCAGAGGCTTGAACCAGAGATAAGGAAGGAGTACGGCATTTTCAGACCCACATAGAAAGAGGCTTTGGTTTAAACCTATCCCACAAGCTCCCGGACCTTGGCTATCAGACCATCGACTTCCTCAACGGTATTGAAGAAGCCAGTGCTGATTCTTATCCCAGCGGGTCTCAAGCTGATGACATACCCTGCCTCAGTTAATTTTCTATAGTGCTCCTCAGGGTTTTCTGTGGTGAAGCTGATTACCCCTGATCGCAGTTTTGGGTCCTCTGGACTAACCATAGTAACACCAAGAGCGCTCAAACCATCGTAGAGGCGTTGAGCCAGACCGATAATCTGTTTCTCAATCCTCTTCGTTCCCAAACTAAGAATATGATCGATAGAAGCCTTGGTGCCCACAAAGCTAAGATAGCTGGGCTCACCAAACTCAAGCTTCTGAGCAGTATCATGAAGAATTGGATCAGTTAGGCTATGTTTTTTGATGGCGCGGTAGCCGAGTTCCCTTGGATTCAAGTCTGGTAGAAGCTCTTTTTTGGCGTAGAGGAACCCTGCGCCTGATGGACCTAGTAGCCACTTGTAGCTTCCACAGGCGTAAAAATCCACATCCTCCTTCCCAACATCCACATCAAGGGCTCCAGCGGCCTGTATACCGTCAACAACAAGGTAAGCCCCATGATCGTGACAAAGGTCAGCGAGGGGTTTGAGGTCGTGTCGAGCCCCCGTTAGCCATTGAACATGGCTGATTGATGCTGCTTTGGTGTTGTCATCTATCTCCCTCTCGATGTCCTCCAGCTGGATGGCCCCCCTCTGTGACTTTATGATCCTTACATCTACCCCCTTCTTCTGTTGGAGGGTCCAAGGGTAAACATTAGCCCAGTTCTCAAGCTCATTCACAATAACATTCTCACCCTTCTTGAAGCCGATGCTCGCAGCGATAATGGCAAGCCCCCTGCTGGTGTTGGGTTGACATGCAATCTCTTCTGGGGTGGCTTTGATGAGTTTGGCGAAGCTCTGATTAGCCAACTCAACCTTCTTGTCTCCATGGCGGCTTAGGTTATCCCAGTCAACGAGAAAATCCTGTATTGCTTTCTTAACGTGGGTGCTGGGGGGTCCATGGTTGGCTGTATTAAGGTACACTTTTTCATTAGTTATGGGGAAATTTGCCCTTAGATCATTCATGCATAGTTTATCTCCCTTCGAGGATATGAAATGTAGTGGATGGTAATCTTTTTACGCATATAGAGGCTCATCTGATTAGACCATAGAGAGATAATGGTTATGTCAGACTACGAAGAAGAGACCCAGATGAAAATCGGGGATTTAAAGAGTTATTCAAGGAAAGTGTACACGGTCGCAAAGATCATCAGCATCGGTGAGCCCAGAGAGGTAACCTCTAGGAAAGATAACACCACACATCAAGTGTGCGAGGCATTAGTCGCCGATGATACAGGAAGCGTCTACCTGACATTATGGGACGACTCTATCGAAGCGGTAGAGGACGACATGGTTTTGAAGCTCGATAATGCATATGTTAATGTTTTCAGGGGCAGCATGAGGCTGAATCTGGGCAAATACGGTAGCTACGAGGTTTTGGATGAGGCCCCATTTGAAGAGGTCGAGTTGGAGAACAACGTAAGCGACCAGCAGGTCGAGTACCAGAGAAGACCATATGATCGTGGGGGAGACCGCGGACGCAGTAACCGGAGAAGATACTAAACTCCTTTTTTCTTTTCTAGCATATCTTTTATTTATTGAAGCATCATCCAGTGGTGATTTTACATGAGCAAGGTAAGGATTGGATTGGTGAAACAACCATACAGCGGACACTTTGGTCGACAGGAGTTGGATGAGGGCCCCAAGACCATGGAAGAGGGGGGGCTGCTCAAGCATCTTGATGATTGGGGCTGCGAGGTTGTAGAGAGCAAGGAGGCGAGACTCACCCCTGAGGAGGATAAACGATATGGGCTCAGGTACAGGCTTGGATTGGCTAACAATCATCTAGCAGACATAGTTGCGAATCAGATCAAGCAGGATGTGCTTCCCATTGGCTTAATGGCTAACTGTAATGGTTTGATGGGGATGCTGGCGGGGCATCAACGAGCCGGAGGCTCATGGAAGCCGTTGAGGGTTGGATTGGTTTGGATCGATGCTCACGGCGACTTTAATACTCCAGAGACAAGCCTCAGCGGCATGATGGGGGGCATGCCGGTAGCCATCAGCACTGGACTATGCTTACAGCATATCAGGAGAGCCAGCGGGTTAGACCCGCCTTTACCCATCAGATATGTTACCATGGCGGGGGTAAGGGATACTGATCCTTGGGAGCAGTATCTCATCGATAAACACGATGTGCCCCAGATAACGGTTGATGATATCAAACGTTTGAGTCCAGCTATAGACATGGAGATGGATCGCTTGAGCAGGATTACAGACTTGGTCTATGTGCATGTTGACTTGGATATACTTGACCCCGAGGATATCCCGGGTGCTGGTTTACCTGTGGAGAATGGCCCCTCGGCAGATGAGCTTGCAGAAGCGCTTGAAATTATGTTCGAGTATCCAAACGCGAAGGGATTCGGTATGGCGTCATATCCTTGGAGGCGGGATGCTGAGAGGCGTGGATTGAAATCAGTATATAGACTGGTCGAAGGTGTAATAGCTGGACTAAAAAATCGATGATTATCTGATTCTACACAATACCATCTTTTTAAATCACCATGCGCGAAGTAACAGACATGATATATGAGAGACTCAAATCCAAGATAGTCTCCCATCTCAGCTATTTCATAGGGAGCGGAAACAGCGCATTCGTCGTTGATCCCACGCGGGATATACAGCAGTACCTTGATTTAGCTAAGAAGCATGGAGTCAACATCAATTACGTCTTCGAGACCCATCGAAACGAGGACTATGTTATTGGCAGCATCGAGCTAGCCAAGCACACTGGAGCCGAGATATACCATGGCTCATGGCCTGAATTTAAATATGGAAAGGTTGTCGAGGATGGAGCCGAGTTCCGCGTAGGTAACCTCAAGGTTAGAGCACTGGCCACTCCGGGGCATACGCCGGGTTGTAGAAGCTACGTTGTGACTGATCTTGAGACTGGAAATGAACCTGTGCTGGTCTGTACAGGGGATACATTGTTTATCGGTGACGCGGGGCGTACTGATTTCGGTGGACCCGAGAACAGGGAGAAGTGGAGCATCTGGCTCTATGAGAGTATCTATGAGAAACTGCTGCCTTTGGGGGATCACGTGTTGATCTGCCCAGCCCATGGAAGCGGATCAGTGTGTGGCGCAAGGATAGCCAACAGGGAGGATAGTACCCTTGGGGCTGAGAAGCTCATGAATCCTTGGCTACAGATGAGCAGGGAGGAGTTCATCAGGGAAAAAATCGCTGAGCATCATAATTATGCTCCTTATTTTAAGCAGATGGAGAAATTCAATCTCAAGGGCGCCCCAGAGTATGGATTAGGTCCCACTATTGAGGCGTTGTCTGCGGGGGAGCTTGAAAAGCATGTATCTGAAGGAGGAATCGTTGTTGATACTCGCTCACCACCCTCATTCGCCTCGGGTTACATCAAGGGAAGTTATAATATCTCCATGAGCAGGCTGGGTATGGCTGGATGGGTTCTCCCCTATGATAAGCCCATATTGCTGGTGTTGGGAAACCTCTCAGACCTCAATACAGTGGTGACGAGTCTAGCCCGGATCGGCTACGATAACATTGTGGGGTACTTGAAGCCTAGTATTGTCTCATGGTATCTGACTGCTAGACCCATTGATAGACTGGGCATGATGACGACCCCAGAGCTTAAGGAGAAGCTGGATACCGAGAACTGGACAGTACTGGATGTGCGCAGCATAGAGGAATACGAGTCAGGGCACATCGAGGGAAGCATCAACATCTACACAGGGTTGCTACCACAAAACCTAGACAAGATACCTAGAGGCAAACCCCTAGCCCTGATATGTAAATCTGGGACAAGGTCTGGTTTCGGCTGCAGTATACTCAAACGGCATGGGTTTGATGACATCCATAATGTTATGGGTGGAATGACCAGCTGGAGCAACGCTGGTTACCCCAAGGTCAAATAACCCCCTGTTTTTATCAAACCATTCTTTTGATCCAGATATGAGCCAGATAATCGATATCAAAGCAGAGGAACTGGACGGTTACATCGAGCAGGGGAGACCAGTGCTGCTACTGATATGGATAAGAAGCTGTGACCAGTGTCGATTATTCAAGCCAATCTTCAATAAACTACCAGAATATTACCCAGATGTCCAGTTCCTTAGGATGAATATGTTTGAGTCAATGGAGAATCTCAGGTTAGCTGAGAAATATGAGAAGGAAACCACGCCCATTTTACCGGTTTTCTGCAAGGGGGAGCATCTCGGCACCTTCATAGGGTTTTATTCTATGGAGGATTTCAGGGAGAAGCTGGATGAGGTCTTCACGGAAAACGAGTGTATTTCTTGAAGGTTTTTAACTTTCAATCACTAGGATCAACTATGTTTCCTCTTGGACTCACATTTTACATCATAGGCGGTGCCTTCATAGGATTAGCAGTAGCATTTGTGTATATCCTGACAGGCATACATGCGACACAGAGCACTTTCTTCACATCAACGCTATCATATTTTATAAAACGCCCATATTTTCAAAGAGATACCAATCTAAAGACGCGGGAATGGAGACTATTCTTTGCGGCTGGGGTAATGTTTGGAGCCTTGATCTATACAGTGACCATCTCGCCTGATGGTTTCTGGGTTACCTCGGTACCAATGTGGAGGCTAATCTTTGGCGGCTTCTTGGTTGGCTTTGGTACTCGTCTGAGTAGCGGCTGTACATCGGGTCACGGAATAAGCGGCGTAGCCTCACTGAGCACAACAAGCGTGTACGCGGTTCTTACCTTCATAGCTACAGGCATGATAACAGTATATGTACTGGGGGTGCTGGGACTATGAAGCAGCAGAACATGGTACTCTTCATCGGAGGCATAGTCTTCGGGTTTGGTCTAGCATATGGAAATATGAGCAAACCAGAGATAGTGCTGAGCTTCCTAGAAAGAACGGATTTCGGACTAGCAGTACTGATGGCTACAGCGTTCGCTTTCGCCTTTGTCGCCATCAACATTGTACCCCGTTTCATAGAGAAGCCCATTCTGGGAGGAGAGTTCAAGCGCAGGGAACGTACGCTTAGTAAAAACACCATAATAGGCGCCATCGTGTTTGGTGTGGGATGGGGAATCAGTGGGCTATGCCCTGGAGCAGCAATATCAAGTATAGGCGTAGGAAACCTACCCGCCCTTGCAGGTATAGCAGCAATGTTCCTCGGAGCCTATGTCATGGGAAGATGGTTCAGTTAGGAGAAACATTGTTTGATTGAGTTTATGCGTCTGCTGCCCTTACTCGCGTTATCCTTCTGCTCAGGCGTGATTGACCTAAGCCTTGGTATGGGGTACGGCTTCACAGTGACTCCGGTGATGTTGATGCTTGGATTCACACCCCAGGAGGCGGTTCCAGCGGTCCTCATATCATCCTTCGTAGGAGGAGTATCCAGCTCCATATGGAATCACAGGCTTCACAACGTGGATTTTAACTTCAAGAGCCAAGCCTTCAAGATAGCCGCTTTCACATCAGGTCTCGGTGTACTGGGGGCTATTGTTGGGGTCTTTATCTCGTTTAACTTGCCTGTTCGGATCGTTAGCCTCTATATCGGGGTATTAGTACTTGCAAGTGGAGCCCTCGTGATCTTGAGCAAGAGCCTCGTCTCAGAGTTTTCATGGAGCAAGATGGTAGTAATCAGCCTCATAGGCTCACTTAACAAGGGATTGACTGGTAGCGGTTTTGGGCCAGTAATCACTACAGGTGCCATGCTTTCTGGAATAGATGAAAAAGAGTCAGTTAGTATCCAGTCATTGAGTGAGGCAGCTGTCAGCCTTGTCGGGTTCTTTGCGTATCTACTGATGAAGGGGTATGTGAATTATCAGGTAGCAGCAACTATGAGTCTTGGGGTATTGTTAGCTTCTCCCTTGGCTGCCAGAATCATAAGTAGTATTGATGGTAAGATTTTGAGGATGTTTGTAGGGGTACTAGCCTTGATAATTGGTTTGTACACCCTCTGGAAATACCTCTAGATGACGAACTTTTCAGGCTCGATCTTTCTATGATGTACCCCAAGGTCTGATACTCTGAACTTGCGTCCACCATGGAGCTCAGCCTCCTCAACACCATAGTAGAGGGCTGCTGCGATCCTGCCAAGGGCGTCTCCCTTCATGATGCCGCTACCGCTGCCTGCTCCTATATAGAGGAGCCCGTTTTCCTTGTAGATGACTGGGGACTCATCGAAGCTGTTTACCGCGTATTGTCCTGCCCAGCTGTTCATGGGTCGTACATCCTCGAATTCTGGGAAGTACATTACTAGGGCATGGTAGACGTTGTTGGTGTAGTAGTCTTCTTCTGACTGTGGGTCTTCCTCAAGCTCGAACTTTCTTGGTATCCAGTCGGCGCAGCCAAGCCAGATACTGCCCTCAGTAAGCTCTGACTTCAATAGGATGTTTGCTGTGGGCAGTATGGTTAATGGTAGGGCGCCCTCTTTGTTGAGTCCCGTGGTCTTCATGATGAACTCTACTTTGGGGTCCTTGAATGCGAATAGCTGCCTTTTCTTTGGACGCATATAGCTATCGAGCCCAATGGGGTCGAGTAGTGTTGACGCCCAGACACCGCAAGCTATGACAGTGGTCTCGGCTGTTATCTCTCCCTTATTGGTATCTACACCCGTGATGACTTTGTTCTGCCAGACGAAGGGCTCTCCGGGTATCCCTAGCTCAAGTTCGGGTTTGACGTGGATCTTGGTTACCTCTGTGTTATACTGGACCTTGCCGCCCAGCTTTAGGTACTCAGCCTCATAAGCCCGCACAAGAGCATCAGCATCCAAGCTACCACACTTCTTACCGAAGACACCATAATCGATGTTCTTCAAGCCCAGGAGCTCTGCTTCCTCATCGCCACCGAAATCAGTCATCAATGAGGGCATCATCTCCTCAATCTCAGACCGGTTATAGACGGTTAACTCGATGCCTCTCGCATTCATCTCTTCGATTGCGGGCTTAAGTTTCTCATACTGGTCCTCACTGTACAACCACATGTAGCCTATGGGCTCTAGCTTGAGGTCGTACCCCATCTCTTTCTCCATGTGGAAGAAGAAGTCTATGCTGGTGTCGGCGAGCGTGTAGTTGGTGTTGCTGGTGAACATGTTCCTGAACCCGCCCTCGCTCTTGGCGCTGT
>CAZZFH010000052.1:0-9774 GCA_964653295.1 uncultured Candidatus Bathyarchaeia archaeon
TTGTTGAATTTACGTCGAACGTGGAGCTCACTCACCGGGATGATGATGTTGACGCTGTCTACTCCCGCATCTATGGCTATGTCAATGTCTTTGATGACGCTTCTGGTGGCGCTGCATATCTCTGCGTCCAGTCCTGCGTTGCTGATTAGCTCGACTGCCTCTCTTTCTCCCGGTGATACAGCTGCGAATCCAGCCTCGATTACCTTGACGCCTAGCTGATCCAGTGCTTTGGCGATCTCAAGTTTCTTGGGTGGTGTCAGGCTGATTCCGGGGGTCTGTTCTCCGTCGCGGAGGGTGGTGTCGAAAAACTGTACCTGTTCTGGGTACTTACCTAATAAAGCGATACCCCATATCACTCACGTAACCCTTTTGCGCATGTCATCGCATTTAAGGATAACTGAGCATTGAGTCATTTTCCATGTACAAAAGGAATAAACCAACTGACCTGAGGGTGCAATGAGAAATTTTTTATCATCTTCCTGTGTCCACTCTCTCATGCTATACTTCACATATGGCTCCTTCATGGACATCAACAACCTGAAGAAGCACACACCCTCAGCAAAATTCGTATGCAAGGCAATGATCCCCAACTGGGAGGTCCAGTACAACTACTACAGCAAAAACTACAAAGGCGGAGTAACAGGAATCGAACCAGCCATCAACAAACTCGTCAGAGGAGCAGTCTACGAAATTCCCCCAACAGAGATGGAACACCTAGACACCATCGAAGGCATACCAAAGGGCACCTACTACAGACACCCAATAATGGTCATCAGCGAGGCAGGGGAACCCATGCTCGCCCACGTATACAGAACCACCAACCCACGAGGACCCTACAAACCAACCAAAAAATACCTAAACTACATGCTCGACGGAGCCAAAACCCTCGGACTACCCGAAGAATACATCAAAACACTAGAACGAGAAACCGTAGACTAAGAGAGACACACCTCAACCTATAGTCAATACTACAGGAGAAGAGAAAAAAGGATCAAAATATCCTGCAGGAGGTTAGTCAATACTACCCCTGCAACCAATAGTTAATACTACAAGTTGAACCAATAGTGAATACTACATGTTGAAACCAGAGGGGGAGGGGGGGTAGGGCATCAGAGCCTAAACCAGCCTCCTTTCACTCCGAGAACCCCCAGAACGCCCCAGTTTCCATCCTGATCTATACAAAAAACCGGATCAATCACGTATTCTGGTATACATAATCGTATACATTCCATACAGAAAAAATGCACCGAACTACCACCAGCCGACCCCAACAACTGTTTATATCCAAGGCTGCATCCAAAATACCCGAAGTGAAATTCGAGGACACCATACTCACAGCCTTCCAAGGACTAAACGAACGCAAATTCAGACTAGCCCTAAACATACTAGGCATACTCATAGGCTGCGCAGCAGTAACAGGACTCATAAGCATCACACAGGGACTCACCGTCGAAGTAAGCAGCCAGTTAGAAGTGTTCGGACCAAATAATGTGATGGTAATCCCCTACGAGATCAGGCAGGGAAGAGGCTTAGTAGGTGATAGCTTCAACTGGAGAGACGTACAAATCATGGAACGGGTGCCTAATGTAAAATACGTTGCACCCATAGTATCCACAGGCTATGCCCAGTATACTATACGGGGCCAAACCTATTCAGCGGTGGTCTATGGCTCCACACCAGCATACTTCGAAATCTTCAGCAGCTTCAAACTAGCCAAAGGCAGAGCCCTCTATCAAAGCGATACAGGGTCAGTGGTAATAGGTCATCTCTTGGCACAGCCCAATGAGGATGAGGACCCAATATTAGAGGTAGGGGACAGGATCACCCTCAACTTTTATGTGGGCGGTGAGCCACGTGAGGCAACCTTCAGAATAGTCGGCATACTTGAGAAGGTGGGGGGCACCTTTGGCTCAGAAGATGACAGGAGCCTTGTAATGAACTTCAGGGACGCCCAGACTACCTTCGAGACAGGTAGCAAGGTGGACTATGTATCTATTCAGGTAAATGAGATGGAGAACGTAGACGCAGTGGTTGAAGAGATCAAGGACAAATTCGATAACAAGGTCATGGCAATGGGTTATGAGCAGATTCAAGAACAAGTAGACACGGTCCTTGGCACTATCGAGGCTGTACTCGGAGGCATAGCAGCCATCAGTCTCCTCGTCGCCGGGGTCAGCATAGTAAACACCATGACCATCAGCGTGATGGAGCGCACACGAGAAATAGGAATAATCAAGGCAATCGGTGGGAAAAGCAGAGAAATACTCCTGCTATTCATAACTGAGGCCACTATCACCGGGTTCGTAGGGGGGGTTCTAGGTGCCGGTGTTGGATTCATTGCAGGTATACTAGTGGGTGATTACATTGGGTTACCCGTCTCTACCTCCTTCTCATTGGGCTCAATAGTTGTGGGCTTCGCTATGATTACCAGTGTACTCGCTGGCATGTACCCCAGCTGGCAGGCAGCTAACCTTCACCCGGTTGAAGCTCTACGCTACGAATAAAACCCTAAAATAACCTGTTTGATGCGAAAAACAAAAAATAGTGTTTATTGGAGGATTCCGTATACTTCTTCATCGGTTGCGTTTCTCTGGATCTCAACCGTCTCATCAAGAGGTATAAGGTGATCCATATTCACACGCCTTCTCTTAACCTCAGGACCAGTGACCACCACAAAGTTGCGGTCAATCACATCAATAATGACACATTTATTGCCCTTCTCACGGCCCTGAGTCTTCATGCATACTCTGCCTACGTCTATTGCCGCCACATTTATTCACTGGAGATGTATTGGTCCACAATGCATTTAAGAATATGTAGAACCCCTTCGACGTCATATAGACTCGTGTTTATTATGACATCATATACACTGAGGTCACTGATATCGACGCCATAATACTTCTTGTACCTGAGAAGCTCTAACTCCTCACGCATCCTGGTCTCCTGCTCAACATCGCTATATTCCCGGTTCTCCCTATCGGCGATGCGCTTTACACGTACCTCAAAAGGACAAGTCACATAAATCCTGAGATCGGGGTCCTCTGCCATCCATGCGCTGAGATTCGCGTCAATCACTACTCCCCGTTTACGGGACTCCTCCTTGGTGCGGTAGTCGAGCCAGTTATCAAAATCCGGGTCATCTGCTGCTATCTTGTTCATTTCCTCGAGTGATACCCCGAGCTCCAAGGCTCTTTCCCTGAAGAGCATCCCAGAGCTGATATATTTGAGTCCAAGAGCCTCCGCCAACAGCTTTGCATTGGTGCTTCGCCCTGAACCATGGTTTCCCGCTATCGTGATGACAAGCTCATCGACGGGTCTCGGCAATGCTCAGTCCTCTGGGTCTATCTCAAAGGTTAATCCAAAGACTCTGTTCAGTAGGACATTCATTGTGAAGCTGCATAGCAGATACCATTGTATGAATGTGAATTCTCTGGGAATCCTTGGGAAATCAAATGGAAACTGAGCCACAGTAGTGTCTCCGAAGAATTTTCCCAAGCTTGGCCACACCAGTAACATGGGCACAGTGAACAACATACTACTCTTCATCCTATCCATACTCATCTTGCTCTGCTGCTGCATGAGCTCGTTCTGGCGTTTCTGGGCTTTATCAATACTTCTCTGGTTTCCGCTCCGGGTCGCACTCATTAGCTCCCTGCGTGCCCTCGCGCTCTCAATCATGAGCCGTTTATACTGTTCAAGATCAAGGCTTCGTACACCAATATAACTGGTGAAAGTTGCTAGAGCAAGGCTGATCCCCATTATAGCAAGTGTCGCGTATGGTGGTTCTTGGTACATTGATAGGTCGAGTAGTACTTGGCTGAACATCTAGGTTACCTTGCACCGAATAATGAGGGGTGTATAATAAAAAGTATCCCTACTCATCCGCCCTGAGTTGGCAGAATTTCCGCCAACTCAAGCAGATTGTCCTTGGGTGAGCCGCCCGTGCCTCATCCAGCTTCCCTACCGCGGTATTATGGGGCGCTGAAAGCACCTCCTCTGGGTTACTATAGGCTAGGTCATTGATCTCCTTCATCGCCTCTATGAATGCATCCAGTGCCTCCACTGGCTCACTCTCAGTAGGCTCTATCATCAATGCCTCTGGCACTATCAACGGGAAGTAGGTCGTGGGGGCATGCAATCCATAGTCAAGGAGCTTCTTACTCACATATAGAGCGCTGACCCCAGTGTCCTCCAGCATTGGCCCTGCGCTGAGCGCAGCCTCGTGTTTACGGGGCTTCTCGGGATCATATGTCAATGCATAGCCCTTCTCCTTGTCCAGCTGTTTGCTGATATAGTTTGCATTCAATACTGCTAGCTCGGATGACTCCTTGAGACCGCTTCCACCCATGGTATACATGTAGGTGTAAGCCTTCAATGAGACCCCTACATTACCATGGAACCCGTGAACCTTGCCAATGGTCATGGCCCTATCCCAGCTCAGTGTATACTTGCCATCCTTCTCAACAATATCAGGCACTGGCAGATACTTGGCTAACACCTTCTTTACGCCGACAGGTCCTGCTCCGGGACCGCCACCACCGTGTGGTGTGCTGAATGTCTTGTGGAGGTTACTGTGAATGATATCAAAGCCCATATCTCCGGGTCGGCACCACCCCATGATGGCGTTCAGGTTTGCGCCGTCATAATACATCAAGCCTCCTGCCTCATGGATGATCTTACTGATCTCCTTGATCTCTGACTCGAAAACTCCTATGGTGTTAGGGTTGGTCAGCATCAACCCAGCCGTATTTGGTCCAACAGCGGCTCTCAATGCCTCAAGATCAACCATCCCATGCTCATTACTAGCTATCTCAACGGTCTTGAATCCCGCCATTATAGCGCTAGCAGGGTTAGTACCGTGGGCACTATCCGGGATGATTACCTCAGTTCGCTGCTCAAGCTCTCCCCGGTCCTTGTGATATGCACGCATTACCATCATACCTGTCCATTCGCCGGCTGCTCCAGCTGAGGGCTGTAGAGTCGCATCATCCATACCCGTTAATTCTAGGAAATATTTCTTGAGATTGTACAACATCTTTAGTATGCCCTGAGTGGATTCCGGTGTCTGGAGAGGGTGTACCCCAGTTATCTTGGGGTGCCCCGCCAACAACTCGTTGATAATGGGGTTATACTTCATGGTACAGCTGCCCAATGGATAGATGGCGCCACTGTTCACACCATAATTCATCTGACTCAGGTGCATATAGTGGCGTAGCACCTGCATCTCGGATACCTCGGGTAATCCTGGGTCCTCTGTCCTGAGGATACTCTCGGGGACCAGTTCTTCTGTGGGTATCTCGCCCTCTATCTCTGGCTCAAGCTCTGGTATCATGTGACCTATTCTGCCCTCTTGGCTTAGCTCGAAGATGAGTGGCTCGCTCCAGTCTGCCTGTCTAAACCTATTCATCTTCATCCCTCCAAGGCCTCCTTCAAAGTAGACACCAAGAAATCGATGTCCTTCTTACTGTGAAGCTCCGTCACACAGTATAGCGCGGTCTCTCCCAGCTCAAAGTCGCCGTTGAGTGGGATGCCTGCCTCGATGTCCTGTGCATGTAGTGCTGCGTTTACCTCTTTGAGGGTCTTGTACTGGAAGTTTACCGTGAACTCCTTGAAGTGGAAGCTATTGAATATTGGAGCCCTTACTCCTGGGAGCTCACCGATCTTCTTCTGGGCGTATTTTGCCTTCTTCATGATGGTCTCACTGAGGTCCTTCATGCCCTGTGGACCCATCAAAGCCAAGTATACACCTGCACCCACAGCGACCAATGCCTGATTGCTACAGATGTTGCTAGTAGCCTTCTCACGCCTGATATGCTGCTCACGGGTAGCCAAGGTCATTACATAGCCTTGTCTCTGGTCTGCAACGGTCTCGGTTATCCCTATTATTCTTCCCGGCATTTGCCTGATGTACTTGTTATCGTGCTTGCACGCGAATATTCCAAGAAGCGGTCCACCATAGCTCATATGATTACCAAGGGGCTGTCCCTCGCCAACCACGATGTCAGCATCGTAGCTGCCTGGTGCCTTCAATAAGCCCAGACTGGTGGGGTCTACTCCTACCACGTAGAGTGCCTTGGTGTCGTGGGTGATCTCGCCTATGGCTGCTACTTTTTCCTCCGCGAAGCCCATGTAGCTGGGGTTCTCGATATAGACCATGGCGGTCTTGTCATCATTCTTTTCCTTTAGGTCCTCTAGGTCCAGTTGCCCAGTGATGGGGTCATGGTCGATCTCTTCAATAGTGATGCCAGCTGGCTCTGTATAGGTCTTCAAGACGCTTCGTCGATATGGACTCATTAAATCAGGTACCAGTACCTTGAACTTGCGTGTGATCCTGCTGGACATTAGGGCTGCCTCTCCTATGGCAGAAGCCCAGTCATATAGACTGCTGTTGGTTACGTCCATGCCCAGCAATTCACATACAAGGCTCTGGTACTCGAAGACCGCCTGCAATATTCCTTGGCTTATCTCGGGCTGGTATGGCGTATAGCTTGTTAAGAACTCAGCCCTGTGAACCACCTCGTCTACTACTGTTGGGACGTAATGGGGCCATACTCCTCCCCCGAGAAATGGTGGGCACTTGAGGGTCTTATTCTCCTCTAGTAGCCCTGAAACATGTTGCCTTACTTCTATCTCGCTGTGTGGTCCCGGGATATCGAGTTGTTTTTTGTACACGAACTCTTTGGGTATATCTGAGAAAAGCTCGTCAATGCTATTGATGCCGATCTTTTCCATCATCTTTTCCTTTATCTCTGGGACGCTGTTTGGTAGGTAAGGGTGTATTTTGCTCAAACGTTTGCCTCCAATATGATACTAATATGGATACTGAACCAGTAAATAACGATAACTCGTGGAGGGTTACCTTAGGGAAAAGACATATACAGACCCTCCTGCCCAGATATGTGAGTGGAAAATAATGCCTAAAGTCACGTTAGATCAAGAGAAATGTATCAACTGCAAGACATGCATCAACACATGCCCTATGGGAGTCTATGCGGACAAGGGTGACACAGTGGTGGTCGCTCACCAAGAGGAGTGCATAGCTTGTATGGGGTGTGTCCCAGCATGCCCAGTAGAAGCTATTGTGGTTGAGGAATGAAGCCCTTTTAACTCCAAATAACCCATTTTCATTTCATGTCAGATACACTTGCAGAGATATCACTGTGGGTCGATGAGAACCGTGATGATTGTATCGAGTTTCTTCAACAGATAATCGCTATACCTAGCCCGAGTTGTGAGGAGGTGCAGGTAGCCGAATTCTTAAAGGAAAAAATGATGGAATTCGGGTTTACAACAGCCAAGATCGATGCACTTGCTGATGCCATGGGAGTCATTAAGGGAAAAGGAAGTGGGCGAAGCTTCCTGCTCAATGGGCACATCGATCATGTTCCAGTGGGAGACATGATTGACCCATACTCAGGGAGGTTAATGGATGGAGCCGAATTCGGAGATCAGGGAGAGGTCATCTATGGACGAGCTGCATGTGATATGAAGGCAGCAGTTGCCGCAATGGTGCTTGCTGGAAGGGCGCTCGTCGAGAAAGGCATCAGGCTCAAGGGGGATTACAAGGTTGCAGCTGTTTCCCAAGAGGAGACTGGTGGTGCTGGCACAAAATCAACCATCGTGGATAGCCAGTTCCTCGCAGATGTTGTGCTTATCGGTGAAGCCACCAACATGCAGCTATCGCTTGGTCACAGGGGCAGCATGAAATACGATGTCATTGTTCATGGGAGGAGCTGTCACGCTAGTGCCCCTGAGCGGGGAATCAATGCCCTCTATAAGGCGATGAAGATGATCGAGAAGATCAAGGATGAGCTAGCGCCCAGTCTGCCTGTTCACCCGGTCTACGATAAGGCTAGCTTGGCGGTTACCCAGATTGAGGTTAGCCCCAAGGCGTCAAACGTTGTGCCCGAGGTATGCAAGTTCATTATAGACTGCAGGAATCACCCGGGGTTCACTGATTACAATCTCTACGATGCATTGAACAAGATAATTTCCGAGTTGAAAACTGATGATCCAGAGTTTGAAGCCACAGTTATACCGAGTAACATCATCAATGAGCGCAAGTTCTCGGGCTTCTACACAGACCCAGAGACCAATCCAGTGGTAGACGAGGTCTACAAGGCAATAACAGAAGCCTATAGGAAGCCGGAGAAGAAGATATGGACCTTCGCAACAGATGGCAGAATTTATGCTCATCTGGGTATTCCGGTTGTCGGTTTTGGTCCGGGTGAGGAAAAGTATGCCCATACACAGATGGATCATGTGAGAGCGGATGATTTCTTGGACACCATCAAGGTTTATGCTTGGCTCGCTTGCCGCATTTGTGGCGTTGCCTGAGTCAATGGACTTTTATTCCCATTTTTTTGTATTCAAGGTATGAAGAGTCTCCTCGACGATCAAGAGTACATTAATCGTTTGGACCCGAATGGAATGCTCAACACCATCACAAATTTCCCCAAGAGCGCAAATAAAGCGCTTGAGACCATTGAACAAATAAATTTCAAAATAAACGGAGCAGAATATGACTCCATACTTGTCGCTGGCATGGGGGGCTCAGCTGTTGGAGGGTTACTGCTTAGAGACTGGCTATATGATACTCTACGAATCCCCATAACAGTCAATAGAGGCTACCACCTACCCGCATGGGTAGATGAAAAAACGCTTGTCTACGCTGTTAGCTATTCTGGGAACACCGAAGAAACCATCAGCCAGTACAATGAGGCTCTTGAAAAAGGATGTACCGTCATCTGTTTCTGTTCTGGCGGGTTGCTTGAGGAGAAAGCCAAGGAAAAACAGCAAATCTTGGTAAAGTTCCCAGCGGGGCATCAACCTAGGGCAGCCATACCCTATCAGTTCTATAGCCTCGCAGGGGTAATGCGAAAGATTGGGCTTATCGATGAAGCGAAGTGGTGTGAGGTAGTAGAGTCCATACGGGTTGTTGAGAATCATTGTATGGAGATGAAACCCGGGGTCCCCTTGGAGTTAAACCCGGGAAAGCAGCTTGCCGAAGAGATCAAGGGTTTTGTGCCCTTTGTCTATGCTCCAAGGTTATTCACGAGCGTCGCATACAGGTACAGTACTCAGTTTAATGAGAATAGTAAGAGCCCAGCTGGCACAAATTTCTACCCAGAGGTTTTCCACAACAGCATTATGGCTAGAGAAGGGGGTAAAGAACTCCTAAAGAGCCTTTGCGTGGTCTCGATCTATGACCCGATGGGGGATGGGAGGTTGAATGAGAAGGTCGCTGTCTCTTTGGATTTGATGGGGGAATCCTTTGGTAAGATCGTTACAGTTACGACAAAGGGGGATTCCAGTTTAGCCAGAATGATGTCGGCACTAATCCAAGGGGATTACGCTAGCGTCTACCTTGGGATTCTCTATGGTCGCGATCCCAGTACCACGGAGTCTATTAGAATACTGAAAGAGAGCATGAGTTCCTAGGATACTGTTTTTAACCCGGGTATCAACTACCCCTCAATAATGGTTATCGAGGTAGATGATTCAGGGTGGGGTGACCTCATCGGTGGGGCAGTAATAGTGCTTCGAAGAGTTGAGACCGATGAGAGTTACACTGGGGAGATACCCCTTGAGCTATTCAAAACGGATGAGTTCAAGTACAAGACCTACCTTAGAAACGCGACCCAGATAATCCTCGAAGGACTCGATGCATTGGACATACAGAAGACCGAGCCCATACACATCTGCACTGGATATGTTTTCGAGCACGCAAAAGACACTCTACGAGAACTTGGATACAAGCTTACAGAGGTAAAG
>CAZZFH010000053.1:0-9706 GCA_964653295.1 uncultured Candidatus Bathyarchaeia archaeon
GAGGCTACCGAGTCTCTCTGTTGCGTCTAGGCCCAACTGCTTTACGATTGCTCGAGCGAGTCTTATGCCTACACCTTTTACCTCGGTGATGGCATAGGGCACCATCTTTGTACCATCTATATTGGTGCCGTGAAGCCTGACTATGTAGTTGAATTCTCTTGACATGTAATGAGATCTCCTGTCAGTGTAACTAGGGCTTAGTTATTACATCTTATTAAAACGTTATGTTAAACCTAGATGTGACAATCTAACCGGTTTGAGATAAAAAAAATGTGTTTAGTTTATCTCTATACCACCGATGGTTGTATCGGCTGATACCTCGATCTGCACCGTTTTACTGGAGTACCCGCTGGTTTCACCTATCTTTGTCCGTGTCCTATCTACACTGTAATCCATGTTGGGGAGGTTTACATCAACGGCGCCGATGTTTGTATCAAGGTTAACCTTGTGTCCAATGTCTGAGCCTGTCGGTAGATTAAGATCAATGGCGCCGTTGGTCGTGCTGAATGCGTGCTGGCCACTAGTCTCTGTTATTGTGATGTCGATGGCGCCGTTAGTTGTACCGAAGGTTGATTCGGGTGTTGTGATTGTTCCCCTTATAGCGCCGTTTGTAGTATGGGCGTTTATCAGCTCCGCTTCAATACCGCTTAGGAGTAGCGCACCATTTGTAGTATCAAGGTAGAGTGTTCCTGCAGTGATATCATTCAGGGTTATCCCGCCATTGGTTGTCCTCAAGTCATAGTCTGTAGAGATTCCTGTGGGTACAAAGACATCTATATTAACAGAATATTTGCTCCACGCTGTGCTTGATATCGGGAAACTCAAAGAAACCTCTTGAACCCCAGCCGATACCTCGCTGCTAAGATCATATTCGAAATCAGCGATATTGTTCTCGGCATCTGAGGTAGAATCTCCTCTTGCCTTAACCTCGATATCGAACTTGACATAGTCTCCAGTCCAAGAAAACACCTCAATCCCACCGTTCACAGAGTCGATGGACAGCTCCATCATATCACCAGGTATTGGACTATTTTCGGTGAAGCTCTCAGTAGCCCTGTAATCACCGGGGAAGCCATTGAATTCATTGGCTATATTAAAGACAAATCCAAAGCCTTGGGTCAGAATAGCCGCTAGGAATAAACCACCTACTATGCCCCCATAGATACCTGAGATAGGGTGTTGACGCCTGCCCTTTGTGAGTAATCCACTGAGGATCATTCCTATGCCCATGAGGATTAATAGATAACTGAAAACATCGAATCCTATGTCGATATATCTGAAGAAGTACCATCCTACTCCTAGTCCAAGTAAGAAGCCGCCGAAACCTATTCCTGAATCTGACATATTATGTGATTTGATGTTTTGTGTCTCATTAAAACCTTATTAAAGTTAGAGTATGAGAGGTCAGGGTTCGTTGTGAGGGGGTCTATGCCGAACGCTCTGAGCCTCCATCAAAACACAGTCTAATAGCATATTGTTTTACTGTTACTGGGAAAGAAATGGTAGTTGGAACTTACTTGTTAATGACGGGTTCGCCATAAGTGAGTAAGGTGATTGTGCTTTTCACGTTGTCGAGGCGGCGTACTCTATTGAAGACCACTTCCTTTACCCTATCCATTGTATCTGCCTCCATCTCGATGATGAGATCATAGATACCGTAAAGGCTGTAGATCTGGGTTATCTCCCCGACTCCTTCCAAGGCTTCGATAATTTTCGACTCCTGACCGAGTTCCGTGTTTAGTAGAACGAAAGCCTTCATAGTGACCATATGATGCAAGGTATTACAGGAATATATGTTTAAGCCTAAACAAGCTCACCTTTGACAAAATAGAAGCTAATTCCAGACATCAAAGCTAGGCAAGTGAAGACAATGAAGGCAATCCGATAGTTACCTGTTACATCAAAGAGGAACCCAGCAAAAACAGGGCCAACAACATTGCCGATCATTCTAAAGGGTGCCATTATTCCATTCATTTGGGCGAACTTTTTTCTCCCAAAGATGTCTCCCCTGAAAGCCATGAGTAATGGTATGCAGCCACCATAGGTTAACCCATAGATTAGGACGAAGGCATAGACGTGTATTATGCTTGAGGCAAATGCGGAGATCAATACACCTATGCCTTGGAGTATCATGGTTGCTGCGATAAGCTTCCTCTTCTCAAAGTAGTCACCTAGGAACCCAAAGATCAACCGTCCGGGGATGCTGATGGAGATCATGAGCCCTAGGATACCAGCGGCGGTTAACTCGTCGATGCCTATGCTGATGAGGTGGGGTATCTGGTGGAGCACAATAGAGCCTAATAGGAATGTTCGCAGGGATTCTGCGAGGAGAAGCCTTCGGAAGGTCGCTGATTTGAGTGCATCCCGGGTACTGATCTCGGGTTCTAGTTCAACCTGTGTATTAGATATGTCGCTTTTCTCTATCGGGGTCTCTCCATCGGGTAGAAGCCCCATGTCTTCTGGGTAGTTCCTGAATAATAATACGGCGGGTATGCCTACGATCCAGAAAGTCAAACCGCTGAAGATGGCGGTCATCCTCCAACCATACGTTTGTATTGAGTGGGATAGAAGGGGTACAATCACTGCGCCACCGACCCCAGCGGCGATGGCGTATAGGCTCATGACTCTGGCACGTTTCTTTATGAACCAGTTGTTGAGTAGCGTTGATAGGCTGTGGGTGAACCCCATATTATATCCGATGCTCAGTACGCCGCCGTATACCAGATACAACATCCAGATGCTCTTTACATAAATCATCAAAATATAGCCAAAGCCTGTCAGCAGAACCCCGAGACCAAGAATCTTTCTCGCCCCATAACGCCCTATAAGATAACCAACAAAGGGTCCTTCAATGCCTCCCTCTAGTCTGGAGAAACTAATGGCACCGGCTACTGCGGCTGCGCTCCACATGTATTCGAGTTTTATGGGGTTGTAGAAGACGCTGAAGCCATAGAAATAGAGGCCAGAGTCGAGAAAGTGCAGTAATATGGTCCCTAAGAGTATCCAATACCCATAGAAAATCCCCTTACTGGTTTTTGTTACCCCCATAATTGCCGCCACTGAACGCAATAAGCGCTGTAACCAAGGTATAAAGGATTAACCAATTAATTATTCAAGGATTTGAATTAATTCTTGAAGATCAACAAGACTTAGCCTCGACGCCCATGATTGAAGAATTCTTTGTTCTAGATTTAGATCTGCTAGATAGCTGCGTGCCTCTTTCTTGGAGCCACATACCTCAGCCCTGATCAATGCCTCTCGTAAAGCATTCTTTGTGTACTTGTCCCCCTGCCTTATCAACTCCATGAGGGTCATCTCGGCTTGACTGTGCTTGTTCTTTGGTTTCAGTGTAATTATCGCGGTCATTACTCTTGGCTCAGGGAGATATGCCTCAGGGGGAACGGTCTCATGATAGGTAATATCATAGAATAAATGAGATAGAAATGAGAGCTTGGTATACTCTTCTTCTGATGGGTTCGCCTGTAAGATTTCGGAGAAACCGCTTGGCATGATAAATGTGGCGGACTTAAAATCCAGTCGTAGGGTTCGCTGGAAGAATGCCTCTGTTATCATATATGTTAGATTTGAGGCTAGTCTATCATGTTTAGGAAGATAGGTTTTCAGTGCGTCATCTGTGATAAGCTTCAGTTTGGTGCTTTCTTTGAAGCGTTCACTTAGAACCGGGATGTATTTGGGGTTCTTCTCGATGCATATGAGGTAACGGGCTTTTTCCAGTAACGCCTCGGATATGTTTCCAGCCCCGGGACCAATTTCGAGAACCGTCTCGTCTGGTTGAATCTCGCAGTACTCTGCAAATCTTTGGATAACCAATGGATCAATGAGTTGCTGCTCGTCCAGAGAGGCATCTATCTGAATCTTGTGTTTTGTTAATAATAGAAGGGTTTGAGCCCTGAGGCTTCTTGGGGTTATAGAAGATATCTGGGTTCGCCCTTTATGGACTCGATGAGTTCTTGGGTCTCTTGGACTTCCTCATCCGTTCCCTCAACCAGCAGCCTCACAGCGCCCTCAGCACCTGCGATACCCCCTGCACTATACAGGTATGCGTCTACTCCCGTTAGAAGGTCCAATGCCTCTATCTCGGTGATGATTGTGCCTACAATTGGCCACATCCTTGGCCCCTCGTAATCTTCTTCTGATGCGAGTAAGTGAAGCTCATTGATGTCCTCGTAGGTGCGTTTCTCTAATCCGATGGGGATTATGAGTTGGACCTGTTTGCCGATGATGTGGCCAATGGTGTTGCCGATGGTGGCTCCATCCATTCCCCCGATGAGGACGCCTGCCATATAATCATCATAATTCAGCACGTTGGCTCCCTTGATGTATATGTCTCCTTTCTTCAGATCGGGCGCTATTGTGACCCGATCATACTGGTCAGCTACCTTACCCTTGATGAAGACCTTGTCAGGGATCTTTTCTGGCTGGGCTTTAGCGTCTTTCTCAGGCTCTTTGGGGGTGGTTATCCCGCTCCTGTAGGCGCGTTTATCGATCTTTTTGCCCCAAAGTTCCTCAAGCACATAGGCGTTTGTAGTGCCTGTGGCGACTACTACGGTTCTGTTCTCCATGGCTTCCTGTACCTCGGGTAGGGCTGCTACTGCTTTCGCGATTAGCCTTTTGGATTCGGCTACTGTGAGTACGAATTGTCGTTTCATGGATTAAGGGACGAGCCCCATGTTTTTAAATCGATCATAAGCCCAAAAAGAGAGAAGCACGGATACTCTGTTGTGTTCGTAGACGCCCTAGAAAGAGCCCAAAGGAATATCGACGAGTTTGAAGCAGCCATAAAAGACCCCGAACTCGCCCAAAGAGCCCTACTTGAAATATTATTGGGAGATTATTGTAAGACAGGTTATGGGCAGTCTTTTGGATTGAGTCCGGGAACATCCCTCGATGATTATAGAAAACAGGTTCCAGCCACCACATACCAAGAACTCGCCCCGCATCTCGAACAGATAAGACGTGGAGATTACAGGGTATTACTTAACGAGGAGCCCATTACCTGGGTAATGACCCGTGGAACCACGGGCACCTCAAAGATATTGCCTGTTACAGAGAGCCATATGAGCCACCTCATTAAGGGTGGCGCCCGGGCGGTTCTCAACACCGCCTTCAAAAGAGGGGGTTTGGAGACCCTGATGGGTGGGGTGCTTAATCTTCAGTTCCCGAGTAACACGCAGACCATGATGGTGGGGGATGAGGAGCTTGTTTTTGGTTTTAGCAGCGGGACGTATGCTCGGTTGAATCCCATGATGGCTGGGTTGGGGCTTGTGCCTCGTCAGGAGGAGATAGATGATTTGGAGACGGGTTTATCGGTCTCGGATTGGGAAAAGAGATATGAGTACATCTATCAACGCGCAAAGAATGAATCACTGGTAACCGTTATGGGTGTTGCCCCGGTTCAAACGGGTTTTGGTAGATACCTCAAACGTAGACACGGTGTCTATCCTAGGCAGATATGGGATATGAAGGTGCTCTACACCACTAGTGTCGCAAAGATTCACACCAAATACAAGAAAATACTCCAGAAAATGTATGGTGATGTCTCTGTTGTTGAGATGTACACCGCAACAGAGGGGGCTTTTGGTCAACAAATGGATGATTACCCTTACTGGAGACCAAATTACGATCTCTACTTATTTGAGGTCAAGACCGGAAAGGGAGTAAAGATGCTCCACGAGTTGAAAAGAGGCGAGTGGGGACGCCTCATAATATCAACGCCAATACTGCCAAGATACAAGATTGGGGACCTCGTTGAGTGTACTGGAAAAGACTACTTCAGGGTATTTGGTAGAGATAAACCCAGAACCGTCTGGGAGCATAGGCTGTATAGGATAATATTTGGGTGGATGTTTTAAGGGCGGGGGTTCCTTCCTCGTTCGGTAACTCCTCTAAGGATGATCACCAAGCCGAGACCAATTAATATGAAAGCCCACCACTCCCGCAGATTATAGGTAATACCAGCCCCGATCAAGACCACAATACCCCCACCGATAAGATACCCAAAGCCTTGATCAAAAGACCCGGTTTCCTGCACCGCAAGTAGCCCCCTGAAAATAAGTATGACACCTATTCCCATGAGGAAATATCCACCAAAATCGGACCCACTTATCATGTGTTGATTCTGCAGGAACAGAAGTGCCCCCAGCCATGTTACGACTAGGCCGCCGATAATGGCGCCATATTTATCGTCGTCTCCTTTCTCATTTTTCTCGTCTTTTTCGTCTTTCTCATCGCGTCTACTGACTCTCCTATATGTGACTCCTTCTTTGAGGGGCGCTCTGCATTTTGTACAGTAATCAGCATCCTCGCTAACCTCGTTTCCGCACCTTGGACAATATGGCATAAATACACCTAATGAAGAGAACTGGAGAGTTGATATTAAATATTCTTAGAGTTCAGGTTCCGAGACGAGACTCATCAACAAAACAGCAAAAAGAGAAAGCGCTGCCACCGAGTACCATCCAATAGCATAACTTTGCGTCACATCCCGCACATACCCAAGGACAAAAGGCAATACAAGTGCTCCAAATGAAGCGAAAGTATTGTTTACACCAGAAATGCTGCCAGCGGTCTCGACCCCGAAGAGCCCGGGTATTATGCTAAACGCGGGGCTTCGAGTGAAATTTATTGACCAGCCGAGTAAGAAGACCAAGAGATATAGAACGGGTCCCCCGAGACCAAAAGTAAACAATAGAATAAAGAGCATTAAGGAGAAGAATCCAGCGATCAAGACCCGCTTCTCACCAAAACGGTCTGCTGCCATACCTCCCAATGGATTAGATAGTATGCCTGCGAAGTTGAGGAGTGACATGGCGCTACTGGTCGCTAGGATGCTTAGCCCATATTCCTCTTTGAGCACTAGGGGCATCCACGCGATGAATGTGTAGTATGCACCTAGTCTGATGAATTGTATTAAGCTAAGATACCAGAAGCTAGGTACATGAATTGGTATATCCTTGAGGCTCAGTTGTCTTGTATCCTGCTGATTCCGATCCTTGAGGAAATAGAAGCATAATACCGCGGACATCACGCCAAATACTCCCATTAGTCTCAAGCTTCCCCTCCAACTCAGAGAGACGCTAAGCATAGGCACAACCCAGCTGGCAAAAATCATTCCAGTGCTACCACCGATATTCAGCAACCCGAGAGCGGTCCCCCGTTCCTCGCTGTTAAACCAGCTGGAGACAAGCTTGACACCGGGTACGAATATTCCAGCGCCAAGTAACCCAGAAAGGAATCTGAAAACGATAGCCATTACAATATTACTGCTGTATCCGAAGAGTAGCGTGGATAGGCTTATCCCGAGAACGCTGAGAGTCATGGCTCTTCTGCTCCCATATCTGTCGGATATTATTCCCCAAGGTATCTGTCCGAGGGTGTATCCTACAAAGTATCCTGACATCAGGGCTCCTGCCCAGGTATAGTTCAATATTAGCTCTGATTTGATGTCATCAAGAACATTTGTGTAAGATGTGTTCATGATACTCAGGATTGCTAATCCGATAAACCCGCCGAAGATTATCCCCGGCTTCTTCAGTACGCGCCCCAATCCCATCCAGTATCAACGGAAGCATGGGGTAAGCTGGAGGTTTAAAATTTGCCTAGAAAATTAGTATAATAAAATTGGGGGTGGATTAAATAATAATCCTGCCGCTCTCATCAGACTTTACGAGGCTTTCCCATCGGTTCGTTGTGAACTCTTGGACCTCAGAGACCTCAGCGTCAGTCATGTGGCGGAACCTTGCCTGTGGCTTTAGGTACTCGCTGACTGGCTTGAGCTCTTTTGGCTTGTAGTTCAGCTTGAACGTCTCACCATACTCGATCTCCATCAGTGGCCAGACGCCTGTCTGTACACCTGATCTTGCGATCTCAATGGTCTTGGCTGGGTCAAATCTCCATCCGACTGGACAAGGTGCCTGAATAATCAGCATCTTGAAGCCCTGGATCTCCTTGGCGTAGTTCACCTTGGCAATCAGGTCCTCTGGGTAGCCGACGCTTGCAGTTGCTACGTATGGTACGTAGTGGGCTGCGAAGATGAACGGGATGTTCTTCTTTGGAGTGTCCTTACCCCTGCTCTTTGGACCAATTGGTGTTGTGCTGGTCCTAGAGTACTTTGGTGTAGCGCTGCTCCTCTGGTTTCCCGTGTTCATGTAGGCCTCGTTGTCCTTGGTGATGACAAAGACGTTCTCGTTCCTCTCGGCTGCGCCGCTGAGTCCCTGGAAGCCAATGTCGTAGGTACCACCATCTCCGAAGAATGCGACTGCCTTGACATCGGTCCTGCCCAGAACCTTTAGTGCCCTGCTTGTTCCGGTGAGCATGGCGCCGCCGCCCTCAAATACTGAGCCTGCCCTCGGGTGCTTGGTTACGCTGTCTGGACAGCATGGAATGCCGTGCCTGATTACGTTTGGTCCAAGTGCCTTGAATGCGAGTCTTGCAGCTAATGCTGCTCCACATCCCTGGCATGCGCTGCCTGGGGTGATGGTCATCTCGCTCATCGGGATTTGTGGCCTTGTGATTCTTTCACTCATTGTATTTTTCTCCTTTTCGCTCCTCTTAAACCCATGTTACCTGGTCTTCTTTTCCGCCCTTGACGTAGTTCAGGATCTTGTCTCCGATCATCTCGAAGTCATGTGTCCTTACCTCTTTACCGCCAAGTCCTGCGTGGAACTGTAGCATCTTGGGTCTTTCCTCCATATCGTAGAGTACATCCCTAAGCTTGCCGAAGACTGGACCGCCCTTGCCTGGACAGATGCTCCTGTCGACAACTGCAAAGCCGTCTAGCTTCTTCGCCCACTCCTTGAAATCAGTGTATGGGAATGGTATGAAGCTCCTTAGCTTGATTAGTCCGACTTTCTTGCCCTCTTTCTGCATCTTCTCGACCGCTGCCTTGCATGTACCGGCGATGGTACCCATGGCGATGATGGCGCAATCTGCGTCCTCCATCATGTAAGTCTCGATCATTCCGTTACCATAGCGGCGACCGAATGTCTTCTCGAAGCTGTCCATTGTCTCCTTGAGAACGTCCTCGATCTTGAGGACTGCCTCATGGTGGATCTTCCAAGGCATCTGTGGGTCTCCTCCACCCCATCCTCGTGAGAATGTGCTGGGATCAACCTCATCGGGTAGAATGCTTGGGATTGGCTTGTTTGGAGGTAGCCACTCATCGACCATTGCCTGATCTGGGATCTCTACTGGCTCTGCCGTGTAGCTGAGTACATATCCGTCGTAACCGACTGCGATTGGGATTCTGACCCTTGGGTCCTCTGCGACCTTGTAAGCCATAAGAGTGCTATCAAGAACTTCCTGTGCGTGCTCGACGTACCAGTGGCCCCATCCTGTCCATTGCTGGCTCATGAGGTCGCTGTGGTCGGGCTGCATGCCCTTGTAGCTCCTGTGGACTACCGCCATGACGACGGGAAGCCTATTGCTGCCAGTCTGTTGCATTGGGTGATGCATGTATAGCAGTCCCGGTCCGCTTGTACAGGTAAATGTTCTAGCACCTACTCGACTCGCTGCCTGGACAACTACTTGGCTGCTGAGCTCTCCTTCTACGTTTACGAAGTCGAAGTTCCAGTCGCCAGCTGCATACATCTCGCTGAGGTATTGTGTGATTGTTGTCTGGGGTGTGATTGGGAATGCGCTTGCTACCTGAACACGTGCTAGCTTAACAGCCGTGGCGGCAGCCTTG
>CAZZFH010000054.1:0-9674 GCA_964653295.1 uncultured Candidatus Bathyarchaeia archaeon
TTCAAAGAGAACGATGCGACTCCAATTGCCAGAGGATTCGTCTATAACTGTTACAGGGATGGATTGACTCCACTTGAGTTCTTCTTCCACGCTATGGGTGGTCGAGAAGGACTAGTAGACACTGCTGTACGTACCCAGCAATCTGGTTACATGCAGCGCCGTCTCATCAACGCATTGGAGCATCTAAGAGTCGAGTACGACGGCACAGTCAGGAACAGCGTCGGTGATATCGTCCAGTTCACCTATGGTGAGGACGGCATCGATGTGAGCAAGTCCGACCACGGTGTTGCGGTAAACGTAGCGCAGCTGACAGATCGTACCAAGATCAACATGGTGAAAGGCAAGAAAGCCACGGATAAATACGTCAACGATAAGATCGATGGAATCCAGGTAGTGCTACCCGAGCTTCTCAAAGAAGAGTTGCGACGAAGGCTAACAGAGGAAGACCTAACAAATCAAGCAATAGACGATATAATAGTCTCAGTATTGAGAAACTATGACTACAGCTTGGTTGAGCCAGGGGAAGCAGTCGGTATACTTGCGGCTCAGTCCATTGGTGAGCCAGGTACCCAGATGACCCTCAGGACCTTCCACTACGCTGGAGTAGCCGAGCTAAACGTAACCCTGGGCCTCCCGAGGCTTATCGAGATCGTAGACGCCCGTAAGAGCCCATCAACGCCTGTAATGGACATCTACCTAGACTCTAAACACAGTAAATCAGAAAAGAAGGCACGTGAGGTAGCCCAGAAGCTAACCTATACAACCATCGACGATGTAATCGACAGCGTCAACGTAGACCTCAGAGAGGAAGCGGTAAGAATCAAGCTTGACCCCGTGCGAATGGAGACTCTTGGTGTTACACCCAAGGATGTCCAAGACATCTTCCCATATGGTGTTGAGATATCTGATGACCTTGAGTTCATTGTACCATTGGAGGAGGACAAGAGCCATGACCCAGACCCAATAATCAAGAGCGTCACCGAGGCCCGCATCAAGGGAATCGAGGAGATCAACAGGGTTCTCACCACCATCGAGGATGGTGAATGGCTCATCAGGACAGACGGGAGCAACCTTGAGGGTGTCTTGAGGATCGATGGGATCGACGCCAGCAGGACCAGCACAAACAATGTTCACGAGATAGCCCAGATATTCGGTATCGAGGCTGCTCGTAACTCGTTGATCAAGGAGGCTCACGCTGTGCTATCCGAGCAGGGATTGGACGTAGACATACGCCACGTAATGCTGGTATCAGACATTATGACCAAGACAGGTGAGGTGCAGCAGATAGGACGCCACGGTATTAGCGGAGAGAAATCAAGCGTACTGGCTAGGGCAGCCTTCGAGCTGACAATTCAGCACCTTGTAGAAGCCGCGATCAAGGGAGAAATCGATCCACTTAAAGGTGTAATCGAAAACATAATCGTCGGACAGTCAATGCCACTGGGAACAGGAAGCGTTGAGTTGTTCATGACACAAAGAGGAAGAAGCGATGAGTAGCAGAGATCAACAGCTGAGACTCGCTCTCTCCACTGGCAGAGTCCAACTGGGCTCCAAGCAGGCGGTTAGAGAGCTCAGAAGAGGCCGGGCAAGAATGGCTATACTAAGTAGCAATTGCCCAAAAGAGATGAAAGAATCCATAGAGAACTATGGAAAACTTGGAAATATACCGATATGGAACCATGATAAGGACAGTGTAGACCTTGGTGTGCTATGTGGAAAACCTTATCCTGTATCATCCATTGTCATAAATGACCCCGGGGACTCAAGGATTCTTGACATGGTGAAGGAAGAAGAGTAGAATGCTAGATAACGTAAAGATCACAGAGACGGAGATGAAGTTCATCCAGCTCCTGCAGAATATGACAGGGGCTACCATTGTGGACTGCATCGTAGACGACGAGAATGATACCATAATTTTCACAGTCAAGAAAGGAGAAGTAGGACTAGCGGTTGGGAGAGGCGGGGAAAAGATCAAACGATTCCGCAACATGACCAACAAGCAGGTCGAGATCTATGAGTATATGCCAGAGCCTGAAAAGTTCATCAGGAATGCATTGAAGCCAGCCAAGGTCAAGGATATCCGCCTTGTTGACCGTATGGAGGGCAAGAAGATAGCCATGGTGAACGTTGAGCCCAAGGATAAGGGAATAGCCATAGGTAAGAATGGGGCTAATATCAAGAAGATCAGGTTCCTTGCTGAGAGATATTTCCAGCTCGACACGGTTGTTATTAACTAGACGTTTACGTTTATTCCTTTTCTTTCAGTTTAACCCATTTTTTGTAATAAGTCCTTTACTATGTTGACTATTGCATCCGGGTTGTTGGTGCTGAAATATATTCTTCTTCCCCTTTTCGGTGTCACTCGCACACCACGTTTGAAGTTTTGTATGAATCCTGTGCTCCGGTCCCATCCAAAACGGATACCGAGCCCTCCATACCAGTACCACGCCGGTTTACGCGTCTCAATGTAATCTATATTCTCTAATCTTATACTTTGAGTGATAATCCCGAACCCAACAGTAATCCTGTCCGAGGAAATAGATATCCCCAAGGTCCTGAAGTTGCTGTAGACTAGTATGAGCAATAATGATACTGAAAGAATTATTCCTCTTGGCAGGTCTCTTGGAACTATTGTGGTGAGGTATATCATTAACCCGATTACTATGAATATGATGACGCTGAAAAGTGGATACGCTGAGACTTCTTCATAATAGTGATATTGGGTTTTGTATTCTGACACGTGACTCAATTCTCGGGCTAATTAAAATGGGTTACTGAGGGGTTAAGATAAAATTCTAGATGCATATCTTATATTATGAATTCTGTTTGGCCTGATGGCAATCAATGTGCGGTGTGTTTTACCTTTGACTTGGACGCTGAGTGGGTCTTCATGGGAAACGACCCCAGTATCGCTGATAAACCCCGTATAAAGAGTCAAGGCGAGTATGTCTGGAACTCAAAAATAATACCCCGGCTACTCGATGTATTAGATACACAGGGGATTCCTGCGACTTTCTTCGTAGTGGCTATGAACGCTGTTAATCATCCTGAGGTGGTTGGTGAGATCGTGGATCGCGGGTATGAGGTGGCTACTCATGGTTGGAAGCATGAGGCTATTGATCACCTGTCTTATGAGGATGAGAAGGCGCTGCGTCTCAGGATGCTCAAGGCGATTGAGGATGCCACTGGTTATCGATCGGTGGGTAACAGGGTTGCTGGTGGTGAGATTGGGGCTAATACTCATGATATTCTCAAGGAGCTTGGGTATCTCTATGATAGTAGTTTCAGGGGCTCTGATATGCCGTATAAGCTGGATAATGGTTTGGTGATAGTTCCGAGTTATTATGAGATTGATGATTTCCACCTGTTCGCGGATTACCCCATGGCTGGGTACAAGGCTAGGATGTTGAGCCCTCAGACCGGGTATGAGATATGGAGCACTGCATTTGATGGTTACTATAAGTATGGGCTGTGCTGGACTAGTATGTTCCATCCCCAGATCATTGGGAAGCCGGGTAACATCATGTTGATGGAGAGGCTTATTGGATATATGAAAAAGTTCCCTGATGTCTGGTATGCGAACGCCCGTATGATTGCTGAGCACTGGGCATAAAAACATCATTTTGTCCCACTTTTATGGGATAAACTTATATCAAACTAAACAAAAATACACTCTATACTTTCAATATATGTTGACAGTTAGAGGGGGAGAAGGTGCTTCAGTACCAAATCGGGTTAGCCGCATCATACATTGCATTAACCCTTGGCGGATTCTACTTCATATACGCCATAAAATACTACATCTCAAGCCTACTAGCCCTAGGGCTGTTCTCGCTGGACTCTGAAAAGCTTCAATCCAATCCTATCCACCGAATTCTCTCACTCCAAAACCAAGATGAGATAACCATAGGGGATGAGCCTTGGGTCTCTATTCATCTCCCATTCTTCAATGAGTTGAATGTTGCGCGACGTATTCTGGAAGCGTGCATGGATATCAACTATACCAACTATGAGGTACTGGTTGCAGATGACTCACGAGATACCACTATCGAGATACTTCGTGAAAGAGGTTGGAGAAACGAGAGCCCAATCATTAAATTTGTCCATAGAAAAGACAGATCCGGGTACAAGGGAGGAGCCCTCCAGCAAGCCATGAAGTATATCCACCCATTAACCCAGTTTATCGTGGTTTTTGACGCGGATTTTGTGCCCCCTGCAAATATCTTACGCCAGTTTATTCACCAGTTCAGGCTCCACGAGCAAGACAAGAAACCTGTAGCGGCTGTACAGGGATACCAACTCCATTACCTGAACCGCAACGAGAACTGGATAACCAAAGGAGTGCGAGCCGAGTTTAGTGGGAGTTACATGGTGGAACGATTAGCTGAGGAGATTCTTGGGGCTATGAAGATGGTGAGTGGTAGTGTCTTCATGTTCAAGGCTAGTGTCTTGAAGGAGTTGGGGTGGAATCATAGTATCACTGAGGACTGGGATCTAACCATCAGGCTGTATATTGAGGGCTTCAAGGTCGTCTACACTCCAATGATACAGGCGCCAGCCGAGATACCCACTACTGTTCGTAGGATCATCAGGCAGAGAATGAGATGGGCGGAGGGTCATACCTATGCTGTTCGCAAGTATTTCCTTTCTGCGATAAGGAGTGGTAAGCTTAGTCTCGCCGAGAAACTGGAGTTTCTCTACTTCGCACCCTATTATCTCCAATCGTTTATATTCATATTTGGGAGCGTCGCTTGGGTAATCGCCCAGTATTATAGACGTCATCCATCTTTTTGGACCCCAACTCTTGGCTGGAGTCTGGTTTTCAGCAATTTCTTAGCTATTCCTATGATGGGGCTCACTGGGATATTCCTTGAAGGCGATTTGGCTGAGGATTTTAATGGTGTTTTCAGTTTTATAGCTCTCAGCTATTTCATTATGCCCTATCAGGCTTATGCGGCTTTGAAAGGATTAGTTGAAGCTGAGGAGGGTTTCTGGTTTAGAACATTGAAGACGGGGCATATTACTGATTATTTCCTTGGTTTGAAGCTTCGAGGGATAATAGAGTGGTTAAAAAAGCTAAGGCATAGCCGGGAGTTGGATGCCTTGGATACTATACGTGTTCCAGTTAAGCTCCCAATCAGGCGTCTGCTGTTCTTTTCTATTGTGTTTCTGGTTATTTGGCCGGTTCTTGAATTTGTTTCCGGCGCTTCCACGGGATCTAGTCTCGTGAATAATCTTGGTTATGTGTTAAGAGGTGTTGTGAATGGGTAGGCATTACAGTGTATCGGGGGGGAACCTCTATATCTTCACCACCGGTCAAGACCGGTTACTAGATCTGGGCGTATTTCCCAGCGAGTTGAACCTGTTTGAGGCTGATTCTGCTTGGCGGATATCACCTTGGATAGCGGTGGTGGAGAATGTTCTCCATAAGGCTGCCGAGATGGCGCAGATCATCCTGCAGCTCAACGACTATGAGCGGATAAGTCTTCCAACAAAGATATTGGATCACTATTTCCTTGATGGAGACGATTACTCGCTGCTTGAGGTCATTCAGCAAGCGAGTGTTGAGGTATCAACGGTAATCAATTTGCCGGATGATGCCCCAAGTTAAAAAAGAGGGTTAGTAGTTGCCGTATTTTACTACGGCTCTTCCCACTGCGTTGTAGTTAGCCCTTGGCATGTCCTGGTAGACGGTGCAGCCTGGTCCTAGCATGAAGCCTCCTCCCTCAGCTGCGTCATCGATGGCTTTCTTTGTCTCGGCTTCTACCGCTGCTGGTGTTCCTGTCCTTAGGGTTGTTACCCTGTTTAGTCCACCGCAGATGGCGAACTTGTCCCCATAGATCTTCTTTGCCTTGTCAAGCCAAGTGTACTCGTGGGCGTCCCAGTTGATCATGTCCACTGGGTATTTTTTGAACCACCCTGATTCCATGAGTCCTTGGTCCTGTGCGTTCCCTTGGGGTGTGCTGCAGATGTGCATCATCTTGATATCGCAGTCAATGGCTTCCAGTACCTTCTTGTCGTAGCCCAAGGCGTATTCCTCAAGCTGGGGCACGGTTAACTCTCGCCATATCCTGCCTCCTCCGCCTATACCATAGAATACTCCTTGGATTCCTGTGTCGATGCATGCCTTGGCGAAGTCGATGGTGGTCTCTGTGATGATGTCTAGTCCATGTTTGAGGCTGTCTGGGTCTTTCTTCATGTCTTCTATTACTCTTTCTGGTGTTCCTACGCCGTTCATCGCCTGTATTATGGGGCTCGGGATGGTGTAGATGACTGGCGTGTTTCTGAGGTCTCGGGCGAGTATCTCGTTGGTCCTTACGAACTCCCTTAGCTCTTTCCGGGGGTCCAGTACCCAGAGTTTCTCCCAGTCCTTGGTCTCCTTAACCACGGTGTCGAGGGTGGGGGCGTCTTCCTCGTTGTCCCTGAAGTCGAATCGGCTGCCCCACTGCATTGCCATGAACCTGTAGAAGGGTGTTACCTTGAGTAGGTCCATCTTGTAGTCCAGTTCCCTGAGTAGCGCCATGTGGGCTCTTGCAGCTTCTTCTCCGCTGCGTTGGGCTAGTGCCCAGCTGTAGTAGTCTAGCCAGTTTACTGCTGGGAAGTGTCCCCAGATGCTCCATGGAACCCTGTCGGGTTGTTCTCGGCGGATTACCGCCATTAATCGCTCATATCTTTCTGATTCCAATGTGATCTCTGTATCAGAAGCGTCTATAGCGCTATTGAATTTGTCTATTCTCTGACTCCAGTCTTCGCGAGTTGTAGAGATAGACTATGATGGCTATTACGGTGAGTATTACTGCTGCTGGTGTGTATTGGCTCCAGTCTGGTTCCCATCTCTCTGAAGCGGTGTTGGATGTGGCTGCGAGTCTTACTGGTGTGTCGCTGAGTAGGTTTATGGTGTAGTTTTGGTTGTTCATGGTGATGGTTACGGGTTTTGTGAGGTTGTCTCTATTGATTATATATGGTCCTCCGGGTTGTGGGTTGTTGATTAATGTGAATTGCCTGAGATAGGTTATTGGGATTATTGCTTTTCCTTCTTGGTTTGTAGTTATTGTCTTTGTGTTGTTGCCCAGTTGTATCTTTAGTTGAGTATTTGGTGCTGGTTGGTTGTCTAAGGTGGCTTCTACTAGGTAGATTCTTCTGATGAGTGTGTATCCTTCTTTTGTTCGTTGGATTAGCTCTGCATCTGGTTTGAAGTTGATGGTGCCTGTGATTGTGATTGGGGGCTCTTGTCCCCACCCGGATTCGAGTGTGAGGTTTCCAAGTGTCACCTTATCGCATTGGATCTGTTGGGGTGAGTACATTGTCAGGTACAGGTCACCGATCTCGGTTTCGTGAAACTCCACGTTTGTGGGGGTGTTTGGTTGGTACCAGTCCAACGTCAGGTGTTTTGTTTTGGTGCCATTGGTCTTCAAATTAAGCCCCTGTGTCCCATGGGTCGATAGGCTCCAGTGGGTGGTGTTTGTTAGCTGTATGTTGAAGTCCCCTTCCCATGCTGATAGATACTTGATCTCTGAGTTCTCTATGAATGCCCAGCTGAAACCTGTTAGTCTGAGATAGTAGATGTGTGTGTCTTGGGTTTCGATGGCTGAGTCTCCGTCGATGGATACTATGTCGAGTCTGGTGTCTTTTGCTTCTAGTTTTCCATCTGTGATGTAGATGTTGGGCGGATTCTGTATGGTGCTGTTGATTATCTCAAACTCGTATCGGTTGTCTCCGGCTTTCACTAATTGGCTCTGGATGAATTTTTCGTGTCTACCTGTTAGTGATTGATTAATTTGGACCCTACTGTGTTCATAAATGAGGAATAACTGTTCAATTGTACAGTCAGATAATTCAGCCTCTACCCTTGATTGGGTTCCGAAATCCCCCAAATGTGACCCTCTTACAATACACTCTGCGTTATCTGAGAGACGTATGAATCCAATCTTGGAGTCATCAACTGAGATTTTAGCGGTGTCAGACAAACCAATGCCTGCGATGAAGTAGGTTCTGTTACTTACCTCGTAGGTTGAGTATAGCATAACATTATTCAGCTCGACAGATGCGTTTCCAGAAACCTGAATACTTTGAGGACTTTCCCAGACGATGGTGCAGTTGATTGCAGTGAGTATGCTGTCTCCTGAAATTCTGTATTCTGCGTCATCGTTTTCCTCGAATGTTATTTCGGTGTTTTTGAGAGTAAGACTTGAGTTCCCATCTAGAAATAATCCTCCAGTAACGTTATGACTCCCTCCTTCTATGACCCGGGAAGTATTGGTCTCCAATATCAGGTCTTCAAATATCTGAGATGTCACCTTGGAGCCAGAGCCTGAGCTTAATTGAGGTAATAAAAGCAGGAAAAGAACTAGATATACCGTGGGCTTGTTCATCTATCTTTCTTTCAGCTTAATCCAAATATAAGTAATGACCCCGTGAAACCAGTCATAAGGTAACCCCTATAAATGATGATCCACGTGATCAACCCATACTTTTAGGTGAAAAAGATGCAGTACAGAAAATTTGGTCAACTCGATTGGAAGGTCTCGGCTCTTGGATTCGGAGCCATGAGGCTACCCACAATCGGGGGAGACAGCAGCAAGATCGAGGAACCCCACGCCATCAAGATGATTAGATACGCCATCGACCACGGCGTAAACTATGTTGACACAGCATACCCATACAATCAGGGAAAGAGTGAGTACCTTGTAGGAAAAGCCCTCAAGGATGGCTACAGGGAGAAGGTCCGTTTAGCCACCAAGATGCCAAGCTGGCTAGTAGAAAAATACGAGGACTTTGACAAGTTCCTCAATGAGCAACTGGAGAAACTGGACACCAGTCACATCGATTACTACCTCCTACACGGGCTCAATAAAGGCAGATGGCCCAAACTAAAAGAGCTTGGAGTATTCGAGTGGGCCGAGAAGGCCAAAGCCGATGGAAGGATCAAATACCTTGGCTTCAGCTTCCACGATGATTACGAGCTATTCGAAAAGATACTGGAGGATGCCGACCATTTCACTTTCTGCCAGATCCAGTATAACTATATGGACACCGAGTACCAAGCAGGAGTCAAAGGATTGAAACTCGCAGCCAAGAAAGGCTTAGCAGTCGTTATCATGGAGCCTATCAAGGGTGGTAAGCTCGCTGTTACTCCCCCAAAGGATGTTCAAGTGGTCTGGGATAGGGCTGAGAAGAAGAGGAAGCCTGCAGAATGGGCTCTACAATGGGTCTGGAACCACCCAGAGGTCAGTGTAGTTCTCAGCGGTATGTCAGAGATGAAGCATGTCGAGGAGAACGTCGAGTACGCTGGACGAAGCGGACCCGGAACATTAACAGATACTGAACTCAGGCTCATAAAGGAGGCAAAACAGGCTTATCTGAACCTCGGCTTCGTTGGCTGCACTGCTTGCAGGTATTGTATGCCATGCCCATCAGGTGTAGCCATACCCGAAATCCTCGGTCTCTACAATGAGTACTATATGAGCGGTCAGAGCGCCGAGATCAAGCAGAAATACTGGGAAAAGATCACCCCAGAGACCCATAGCAGCAACTGTGTGAGCTGTGGAGTATGCGAGGAAAAGTGTCCTCAGGAACTACCCATCAGGAAGTTTATGGGCGAGACCGCCCGTATGTTCCCGAAGCCAGAGTAAAACTGGGGGTTTATTCCCCATTTGTTTCTTTTAGCAGGTCTC
>CAZZFH010000055.1:0-9671 GCA_964653295.1 uncultured Candidatus Bathyarchaeia archaeon
TATGCCATATACCCTAAACCGAATACATAGAGATCATTTGCGATCAGATATGGGATCAGTGTGTCCACTGCACCGTGGTTAGCCAGATGCTCAGCGTCATTCATGTACGGGATATAAGCCCCAATAACCCCATAGATCACGTATCCAATATACTGGATGAGCCTGTTCCCCCGTTTCCTCTCTATCTCATCCAGCTTAAACGTAAGATAAAGCCCAGCAGCAGCCCCAGAGCCATTCGCCAGATGCCCCCATATGGTAAAACCACTGGGCACATACTCTCCATAGGGCTGGAAGTTAAACCCATAAACAAGCGATAGGATTCGATCAAGATTCATGAAACCAAAATAGAAGATGAGCAAGACCAGCACAATGCTAACCAGACGCTCAATATTTCGCTCCACAAGACAATACTAGAGCACATGGAAGAAGATATTTTCTATTCAGCGGCTTCCTTGACGCTCTTGACTTCCCTCAAAGCCTTAACAGCTACCTCAATCATATCAGGGCTGGGCTCCTTGGTGGTGAGCTTCTGGAACCATAAACCAGGCGCCATAATCAATCTCATTACGGGCGAGTCCCGGTACTTGTCACTGAGCTTCAACATCTCATAGCTAACCCCAGCGATCACCGGTATCAACGCAAGCCGGTAAGCGAGCCTCATCACGAAAGTAGTCCTCGGGATCAAAGCAAACAAAGCAATACTCGTCAACACAGTCAAGAACAGGAAAGATGTCCCACACCTAGGATTCAACCTCGAATACTGGGCTACATCCTCTATCTCCATACTCGAACCCGCCTCATAGGCATTAATCGCCTTATGCTCGGCTCCATGATACTGGAGCACCCTTGCAACCTCCCCCCATAGAGAAATAACATACAGATACCCCATAAACAACCCCAGACGAATAACCGACTCCACCACATTAAACAAGATACCCGTCAAACCGAGATAATTCGTCAAAACAAAGGGAATGGCGATAAACAAGCCATTGAGCAAGAGCACCATCGCTACAAGAATCACATAATCAAACAAGGTGAACTCCTCATCCTCCTCCTCAAGCGCCACAGATGCGCTCTGCATCATCGCCTTCACACCATAATACATGGTCTCAACAAGCATGGATACTCCACGAATAAAGGGGAGTCCGAGGAACCTATTGCGTTTGCTAACCATATCTATCTTTTCACAGAAGGTCGCGATCTCTTGATCCGGTTGTCTGACACACATTACCATAGTGTCCCCTGAGCGCATCATCACACCCTCTATCAGTGCTTGACCACCATACGCCAGAGACTCCTCGACATCCTTCGACATAATAGACATTGACTGCTTGGCTCTGTATAAGAGTATCATAGAAAAAAGAGTGGGTTCTAGCCCCTGAAGAAGCTGCTAAACCCCATTACATAGCCACATTTTTTGCATCGATAAGCGAAATGGCTAATAACGATTCCCTGAAAACGAATCTCCTCAATATCATCACCGTGCAACATGGCATCACATTTAGGGCATTTACCTAGACTCGGCATCCTCTCACCTCCTTCTCCCCAGAATTCCTAAGAGCAGGAGCCACCAGAGCAATCCCGGTCCCCTTCTACATCTATAATATGGGCGTCTATAATGCACCCAAGGCCTGTGCCTGTATCGTCTTCAACGCATAAATCGTCTGGACATCAATCTATTGGACTCTGCTTATAGGGTTTTTTCGATAAATTAACTATAAACAGGTTAATCGCGGGGCATGATATACCGCTCATACTGGTATCGTGCTGTCTCCGGGTTCAGCTCCATCTCCATCTCCACGTTTCCATCCTCGTTCTCACCGATCTTGACAAAACCCATACGACCCCAGAAACTCCTGAGGGCTCTTCCCTGCTCATCCAATTCCTCTGTGGTCAACTGGACCTTCCTATATCCACGTTGATACAGGTAGAGCAGCTCCAAAGCGAACTGGGTGGTACCCACCCCCTTGCCCTCAATCAAAGTCGCCTGACTATCTGAGAAATAAACCCCATCACCGATATCATACCCATACTCAAACGCGATGGGTACACCATCAAGATAAATGAGAACACAGAGAAACCCAGGCATCCTCATCCGCTCCTCAATCTCTTTTCCACTGTACTGGAGTTCTGCCCTGAATTTCCGGTGATCAATATCTCTGATAATCCGCAGTGTCTCTTCCTCATATCCCCTGACGAGTTTTACGCGACATTTCCCGTTGAGACGCTTCTCCAGCTTCTCCTCCGCCATCTTCTCCAATATCTCATAGTCTGGGATCTGGGTCATAATAGCGAACCTACAATACGTCAGATATTATTATTCTTGGTTTTAAATTAGATGCCTCGGAAAAAAATGGGATTTCCATAAAAAATTTAATAATTATCTGTTTATGGCAATAGATTAAAATAAATTCAGTAATTATTTTTTATGGTTTTTTCGGATCATTTATATGATGCCTCAAGTTATTGGGCGTGGATTTGTATTACCGTGGGTAAGAGATTAGTTAAAAACGAGGGTGATATCCGAAAAAGCATCAAAATGCCAAACGAATATGATGTGCTGGGTATCGTAAAGAAAAACTATGGATATACAAGAATGAATGTCAAATGCCAAGACGGAGAGACCCGTATTTGCCGCATAAGAGGCAAGATGAAGAAAAGAAACTGGGTCCGCGAAGGCGATGTAGTACTCGTAAGCCCATGGGATTTCCAGTCCGAGGAGAAGGGCGACATCATATTCCGTTACACCAGCAATCAGGCAAACTGGTTAGAAAAAAAAGGCCTCCTCAAGATGGAATAGCCTCCACATTTAATCTATTATTGTATTGATTCTTTATGATGAAGGATACACTGAGCCGGGGTCTAGTTGATAAAGCACTTGAGTTTGCATCTGAGCGCCATAAGGGGCAGCTGGATGATCAGGGTAGACCCTACTTCTTCGCCCACGTTGTTCAGGTATATGGGATTTTGATTGATGTCTCGGATGACACAGAGGTACTATGCGCCGGGCTCCTTCATGACATTCTTGAGGATACTGATACTAGCTATGATGAGTTAAGATCTCTTTTCACCCCGAATATAGCTGAGATAGTAAAAATGGTGACCCACAGCGACGAAGGCAAGTTCTTCCCAGACCTCAAAACAACAGAGGTATACAATTTATTATTCCATAAGGCTGTGCTCGTAAAGTTCGCTGATAGGCTAAGTAACCTAAGCCGCATGGAAAGCTGGAGCGACGAGAAACGCAACGATTACATCAACAGCAGCAAGTTCTGGGAAACATAATAACCAGATCTACTTCTCTTCAGGCTTCTTGAGCCTAGGCTTCACAGAGTAAAAACTCGTAATGGCGGCTCATATAGTGATCAAAACCGAGTATTGCAGGTGTTCTAATTTTTAGAATGAGTGTTCTAATGCCTAGGATATTATACCCAAAAGATTCACTTTATAATAAAAAAGGTGTGCTTAATGATAAGAAATCTAACAATAAAAAGACCCGGAAAAAGAACCATAATCACAGTCGTATTGGTGATAATACTAGCCTATTCCTCACTAATCGTAGGAAACTCGCTCCAAGGCAACCGCAGCCTCAGTGATGGCGAGGGAGGAACTGTTACAGTAACAGGCCGCAGTTATTCCATGGGTGACACCGCTGATGCGGCAACCGTTGCAGCCCAAGCAGCTGATGCCGCTAAAGCCTCATCTGGGCTATCGTTGTCGGTTCTCTTTGATGTTGTGAAACAGGGAACAGAGCCAGCTATTGAAGGGTACTCCGATATCTACGAGCGGATGGTGGTCTACACTGCACGAATATCCTTGAAAGTCGAGGACATTGATGCCTCGATCGATGAGATTAAATTGGTCACAGTCATCCATGGGGGCTTCATATCCACCATAAGCTCCAGAGATGAACGAGGATCAGTATCCATCAGGGTACCCCAGAGCAGATTCCATGAGGCCATAGAGGACCTTGAAGAACTCGGAGAAGTCGTCACCCGAGACCTACAAGGCGAGGATGTAACAGAGGAATACGTGGACCTTGAGGCCCAACTCACCGCCTTAGAGGCTCAGGAGGCGAGATTCCTTGAGATTCTCCAGATGGGGAACACGGTCGAGGATGTGTTGAAGGTGGAAAGAGAGCTTCAACACGTCAGGGAGGATATCGAGAGAATCCAAGGTAGAGTCAATTACCTGGATAGCAGGGTAGAACTTTCCACTATTACCGTCAGTTTGAGTCTTGAGGATGAGGAGTCTGTTGAGGTGACTCTGGCTTGGTTCCCAGAGGTGGATTGGGGTGTACCGGTGAGGACTGGGTTGGCTGTTCTATTCACCATTACTCAGGGGATGTTAACCATGATCATAGTAATTGGCCCCCTGCTTGTGGTGGGTTATGGTGTAGTGCGTGGTTATCGGCGTTATCGATCAGCTAAGTCTGTTGAGGTAGAGGAGTCTTCGGTCTCTTAATTTTCCCTTTTTTCATTCTTTGTTTGATTTGTTTATGCCGAGAAGAATGCATATACATATATTGTATTTACAGTATGTATTTGTAGCCAACGCGGGTGTAACTTTGGTAATGAACGTAGACACACTGAAACAGCAACTATCCGATGATGACTGTAAATTAGTATTGACCCATTGCAAGGAGCCAAAATCTTTCCAAGAGATAAGAGACACAAAGATCAAAGAGGGAAAGCTCTTCAAAGTACTTAAAGAGCTCAAGATTAGTGAAGCCCTCTTGTTCGCTGATGGAAAATATTATACGTCTCCAGAAGTGTTAGAGCATCTCGATTAATGGGTTTTCAATAACCATTATCCATACTATTTTTCATATTATTCATATTGGTAGAGGTTAAGCACGTTTATCTTGTGCCTCCCTTATCTTCGCCTCTCTATCCTTGATGAATCTATCACTGAGAATGAACCCCCAATATAGCAAAACCGTACCAGCCAACTCGAAGACAAAGAACAGGTTTGGCTCATGGAAGAAAGCCAAGGCACTCCCACCGATCATAGGCATGAGCCCCCCAAGAAATATCCATAGATTGTATGTTCTACGCCTATCCTTGATATAGCTCCAGAGGGCACCACCGATCAACACGAGCCCACCAACAATATTGATAACAATAGCGTATCTGCGAACAGACATGGGATAAGCATGCACAGCATCATGGAACGCCTCTCCAAGAGGTCCTTGGAACGCCTCAACAAGCACCCCCTGATCAATGGGCTCAATAGCCCCAGTAACGAGCAAGGATATGCTCAAGATCACCATTAACCCAGTGAAAGCATCAGCGATCTGTTTTCTGGCAAGAAGATATACAACTCCCGCTCCCAGCATACCTACCAATGGGGCTGAGAGAACATAGTATACCTTGAATGCTAATACTGTTGGTCCGAAGATGTCTCGATTCATCAGAAACTCCATTAAGGCGGCGACCGCGTAAAATAGCATGGCTATGGTCCAGAGGAGTTGATGGGTCTTTCGTCGTTCAGTATATTGCTTCCAGAGACTAAACGTGAATGCACCTGCAACAATGGTTGTGAAGAGGGGTAATATATTCAAATTAACACCTTAAATGAAGGCATCAGTATTCTATATATATTATTTGCGAAAAAAAGTCAATTAGTGATGAATTTTTATTGATTTCGTAGAAAAAGACGGGGTTATTTGCTTTCTTCTTCATAAAAATTAAGATAAAACTACAAACCCAAAAAGGAGCACAATATACCAGAGACTTTTTTCACCCCAAACAATAAGTGTATAATTAGGATGAGCACCACCAAGGGCATCTGCGAGCGCTGTAGAAGCCAAGACCTAATCGAGGATGAGGAGACAGGCGAGATAATATGCGCAAACTGCGGCTTGGTGGTATCACGAGTTAATCTGGTCGGACGCAGATACCGAGAGGAAGAAGAGACAACATCAAGAGCCTCAGTAAAGCTCTCTCCCTCAGAGTGGCGAAAGATGGATCGACTGATGACCATCGATAGGAGGTTAAAATCTGACGCAGGTGATCCCTATGTTCTCAGGATTGCGAGAAATGAGATTAAGCGACTGGTCCAGACTTTGTATCTTCCTGAAGCCATAGAGGAGTATGCTGAGAGCATATATAGGCGTGCTCAGAAGGAGGGTTTGGTATTACGAGGGACTATTACTGGGTTTGCCGCTGCTAGTGTTTATGCCGCTTGTAGGGCTCAAGGCGTATCTAGGGCTCTCAGGCAGATAAGTGAAGCCAGCTCAGATAGCCTCAAGGATGTTGCCCGTATGTATCGTATCATTATCTCTGAGTTGAATATCTCTGTGGAGCTGGATAGTCCATTAAACCACTTATCAAGGATAGCTGGTTCGGTGAACCTTTCTCATAGAGTAGTGAGGCTTGCGATGGATATTCTGTTAGAGACGATGCGTGTAGGGCACCATACAGGTAAGAACCCCAAAGGATTGGCTGCCTCTGCTCTATATGTGGCATCCAAGGAGCTTGGGGAACGTCGTTCCCAGAAGGAAATCTCAGATGCTGCGGGGGTTTCAGCGTTGACCTTGAGGAAACGGATGAAGGGCATACATGAGGCGATTGATGTTGAGAAGCTTCTCCAAGCATTCGAGGAGTAGTATGAGATTACCGAAGCTCTTCAACAAGGGCTAGTAGTTTTTTCACCCTATCTGGATCAACTGGGTTCCATGTATATCCATCGATCTTGAGACTGGAGCCAACTATGGCGCCATCAGCCACGGACAGGTAATCCTTGACATTCCTAGGCTTGACCCCGGTGTTCACGAGAACAGGTACATCGATATGCTCCTTGATTTCTCTGATTATGGATAGATCGGCTTCAGAGCCAGCCATCTTACCAGAGACCAGTATGACATCTGCGAGAGATGAAACCACTGCACTGTGGGCTCGTTCAACCTCACTCCGGGAACCCAATGGGGAAGCGAACTCGGGCACCACGTTGAAGAAGACCCTGATATTCTCTGCTCCAATTTGGGCTCTAAACCTCATGAACGCCGCTGCATCTGGAGCCCAGAGACCCATATCTGACTCATAGACACCGGTAAGGACTTCGCGGATGAAGCTGGCTCCAGTAGCATGCGCCATCGCGATGGCTGCCTTGGGGTCCCAGAGGAAATCCACCCCAAAGGGTATCTTATTTGGCTTGGTCTCGGTTATCACGCGTGTCATGGCTGCTATCTGCTCTATCCCAGCCTCGAAAACATAGGGACGGTCATCCTCATTGCAGAACATTATGGCGTCTACACCGGAACTTTCTAGGTGTTCAACATCTTTTCTTACCCATTCTATGAGATGCTCTACCCCTTTTTCATGGTCATATCTTGGGGTGCCGGGCAAAGCTGGTATATGGGCCATCGCGATTATGGGCTTGGGTTTTTTGAATAGCTTGTTGAACCATTCCGTGGAGCTCATACTCTGGTTTCATCTGGTTGAGTAAATAAGTATTAGTCTAAACAAAGAGACTTTATCGATTTTTCAGACAGATAACCATAGAACAGAGTTATTTTACAATCAAGCTACAAAGACACTTGATGAGAATTGCATGAAAGTGCATAACCGAGACCTTCTTTGGATTAAGCTCCAGTACATGTTAAGAACATGAAACAGTAAATTATTGTGATTATATATGAAGATCACAAAAGTCGAGCTAATACCAGTTGATATACCACGCACGAAGGTCCTGACCCTCGCCCACTACGGCAACCTTGGGCAGGGAGGCAACTTCGAATTCGTCCTAGTAAGAATCCACACAGACGAAGGCATAACAGGTGTAGGAGAGGTCCCACCATTACCACCCCTATCCCCAGAGTCCCAACCAGTCATCCTTGATGTCCAGAAGAAATGGCTAGTACCAGCGCTTCTAGGTAAGGACCCATTTGAGTTAGAGGAGATCTGGAAACGCATGGATTTCATAGCTCCAACCTATAGTATGGCCAAGGCTTCCATTGATATGGCGCTCTGGGATATCATGGGAAAAACACTGAATATGCCGGTCCACAGGCTTCTAGGTGGCTCCAAGCCAGAGAAGATACCCAACGTTGGGCTGGTTGGTATAGATGAGCCTGAGGTAGTAGCGGATGTCGCCTCAGAGTTTGTGGGAGAAGGCTACAAGGGCATCAGGCTCAAGATTGCTCCCGGGCACGATGTTGAGTGTGTCGCCGCGGTCCGTGAGGCTATCGGTGATGATGTTGACCTCAGGGTTGACTGCAATCAGGGGTACAGGGTCTCTGAGGCAGTCAAGATGATCCGAAACATCGAGCCCTATGGCATAGAGATGGTGGAGCAGCCCACTATCTGGTGGGACTTCAACGGCATGGCTGAGGTAGCAGCGGCGGTTGACACCCCATTGATGGCTCATGAGTCCATGTATCTATTGTCTGATGTGAAGAACCTCATCGACGCTGGGGCTGTTGGTGTCCTCGGATTGAAGACATATCGTCCATGGGGGGGCATAACAGGTGCACGCAGGCTATTGGAGATGGCACGTGTAATGAATATCCCATGCATGTTCCACGATGACTTGGAGTTGAGCGTTAGCTTGGCTGCCGCTACTCAGGTCATATCGGCGTACAGGAACGTGATCACCCACAAGTGTGAGTTATCAGGATATCCTGAGTGGATGGGTGATGATGTGACCACTAAGTCTGTAAAGTTTGACAAGGGTTATGTCTATGTTCCTGAGGGTCCGGGTCTAGGTGTTGAGCTTGATGATAACAAGATTAAGCGATACACCAAGGGCATAATAAAGATGGAGTAGCCCTCTTTCTCATTCTTTTTATGGTATTTGGAATGTGTGTGTTGTATAGTGGTCTAGGTTGCATATCTCGCACTCAGTAGTTGCACTAATTGAACTCCTGTAACGGGATACGAACTGGTCGTTTACGTTCTCAGCGAAGTGAATGGGGATGAAGTAATCAGGTTCGATTACCTGAAGCACGTTTACTACCTCCTCGTTATACATGGTTTGGCACCCGGGTCCAAGAGGCAGCATGGCGACATTGATTGTGCCCGTCAAATCCTCATACTCATCAAGGTTCTTGGAGTCACCAGCGTGGAAGATGGTGAACCCACCAATATCCACGATATAACTTGTGAACTGGCTCTCCGCTGGGTGGCTTGCTGGGGTACCCGCAACGGGGGAATAAGTATACATGTAAAAGGCTGTGACCCTTACGCCGCCTATCTCTATCTCATCCTCTGGGAGGACGCCTACACCATCGTGGCGCGCTATCTCTGAGTCCATGATGGCGGGGAAAACGTTTACTGTGCCTTCCTTTTGGAGCATATTGATGGCTGAGTACTGGTAGGGGTCCCCGTGATCATGGGTTATCAATATAGCATCAGCTGGTTTATCCCTGTACTCATTGGGTAGATCAATGGGGTCGATGTATATCCTAAGGTCATCTACCTCTATCATGACCCCTGCGTTTGTTAACAGGGTTACATTGATTCCTTCAGCGCCTATGCTGCCTGTGTTTACGTTACTGCTAGGATATCCCATGTATTGGAATGCGATGATAGCGATTACTATGATCGCTCCAGCACCTAGCATTGTTTTTCCTTTCATTGAGTTGAGCATAATGTTCGATTATTTTTGAGCCATTTTTCTTGTTAAGTGGTTCGCATCAATGATGTTATCTCCACAATATCACCCAGTAC
>CAZZFH010000056.1:0-9602 GCA_964653295.1 uncultured Candidatus Bathyarchaeia archaeon
CTCTTGGCGCTGTTGCCCTGTCCCGGTCCAGCGTACTTGTCGATTACTACTATATTCTTTTTGGGATCTTGTTTTTTCAAATAATAGGCTGTGGATAGGCCCATGATCCCTGCTCCTACTACGAGGATATCACATTCCATACATGGCATGGGCGGGAACAGGCTTTTAATATTAATCGTTCTTCAGACGAATTAACTATTAATTATACACACGCCTACAAGAAGTTAGACCTCTGGGTGCGCGGATATTATATTTGTCGTACATAACATTAACCCAAAGAATCAGCAATACGATCGCTTAGGGTACATTTATGATAGATAGAAGAAAATATTCGGATACTATTCTAGTTCTGGGCTTTGTCCAGTTCGTCGAATCACTCGCTTTCTTTCTCCCTCAATCATTTTACCCAATGTACATCACATCCTTGGGAGCAACAGTCGCATCAGTTGGAATATTCATATCCGCCTTCACACTATCATCAGCAATATTTTCACCCACAATAGGGAAGCTCTCAGATCGATTAGGTAGAAAAAAGCTCATAATCTATGGTCTAATAGGGGACGTCATCTTCGGCATATTAACCGGTCTCGTTCCTTCTTGGCAGTGGCTATTGGTTATTAGGCTTTTTAATGGAGCCTTCAGTGCAGCAGCAACACTCCCTACAGAGGCACTAATAATAGACTCCTCACCACTGCAAAGCAGGGGCGAGATATTGGGGTTCACATCAGCTTGTGCCATGGCTGGTAGATGGACTGGCCCAGTTTTCGGGGGGACAATTCAGTGGGCTTCCAATGTACTTGGACTAAGTCTATCTAACAGTTACCGGGTTCCTTACTTCGCAGACAGCCTCCTAGCAGCATTAATCCTTGCCTTGGTTGCGTGGAAGGTGGTTGATTCGAAGCCCAGTAACGCAAACACCTTCAACCTGAAACCAACGAAGAAGCGGATGAACTTCACGACCTCCATGAAGACAATGATGTTCTTTGGGTTCACTTATGGGGGCGCCTTGGGTTTAACCATGCCTCTTTCCGCCCTGCTTTATAATGACAAGTTCGGGGTCAAACCCCTTATCATAGGAACTATCATCAGCTTAACTGGTCTCGTTGGGTTATTCTCAAGCTGGATCGCGGGTAAGCTCTCCGATAAAGCAGGTAGAAAACCTATACTAGCTTTCGGGGAAGGGTTAGGACGTATAATGGGGTTTCTATTACCCCTAATGCCCAGCGTAAACCTGACCGCTCTCTGCCACTTTCTAAGGAAAACCGGATTCAGCATAGGGAGACCAGCTATGGATGCGATTAAAGCAGACGTAGCTCCCTCTACGCATAGAGGAGAATACTTTGGCTACTATCAGACCGCCTTCAGAGTTGGAGATATTACATTCCCTGTTATTGGAACCTATCTATACGCTAGGTATCTTAATTCAAGGTTTGATATCTGTGGACTGATTCTGCCAGGGTATTCTTTACCCTATATCCTCAGCTCAGTTTTGGGGCTTATCGGGTTAATATCAGTGCTGTTACTAGTGAGACCAAAAACAGAATTTTCTGCTGTATAAATAATATTCGCGTGCATCGTTTCATGTAACAAGCATATTTGCGACGCTCAGTTGGTTGAAAATATCTAAATGGGGTTCTGCATTGAAGCCACGGGAGACTGTCTCGGGTTTAATGCCTCCCCTCTTCTCCGATTCCACTATATTATATTAATCGTGTTCCTTTATCTTCAACGTCTACAATATCTACCCTATAGTCAGGGGCTTCACTTCTATAGAAGGCTGCAATATCCTCCGCCTCATCCCTGTAGATAAGAGAGAACGCGACCTCGCCAAACATAGCCATCGCGCAGGGAATCGACTCCGCCTTTGCGTCATCAAGTATTTTTGATAGCCTAAGAGTTTTAATGTTCACATAGTCAGTAAACTTACCTGCAAGCTCCATGAAGAGATCAGGCCTAAGATCCTCCTTTATTATATCGATATATTTCCCCCCGAGGCTGTTAATTCTGTCTCTGATCTCAGAGTCAGACAACACTCGCCTTGTATCCATCGGGCCAAAGTGTAGGTACACAACCGATAAATCGTCGGGCTTATCATAGAACAAACCCTCACCTAAACCCGGGCCACCGGCATTAACGAGGACCCCGAAGCCACCATCTATCGCGGCGAAGACAGTTCCGAGCCCGGTCTTACACTCTATCTCACTGATATGCGCTATCTGGGCAGCCTCTAAAAAGGTCAACCCAGCCTCCATGGCTTCGTTGAGCGCGACTGCGAGACTGATCGCGCCTCCACCGCTACTGCCGAACCCCGCCCCGAGAGGAGTGCTAACAATGTGCCTGATGTGAACCTCATATGGCTGTTCCACGTAACCAAGTATCTTATCTAGGACATTCTCCGAAACAATGGCCTCGTTTGTTACTTCGCCATTAATCTCTATGACGCTACTATTCTCATCCGCAGCTTCAACTCTGACCGTCGTCTTGACTCCCTGCGTCACTGATGCGCCGCATCCTCTGGAGCCTCTGAGAAGAGGATTCTCCGATGTATCACATATCTGGAAAAAACCAGTCACATGTCCAGGAGCAAAAGCCGAGACCCACCTCATAATGTTTCGGGTACTCACCACGCATTTTTGAATAAAAGATTTGTTACCTGGTGTCAGTGGAAACTGAATTTATCACTGGGGAACTTGCCTGTTTTTACGTCGTCGATGTACCCGCTTACTGCTTTTGATATCACCTCGTTGAGGTTCACGTAGACCTTTGCGTGTTTAGGTGAGTAACCCGACCCCAAGCCAAGCATATCGTTCAAGACGAGAACCTGTCCATCGCAATGAGCTCCTGCCCCTATTCCGATAGTTAGTGCTTCGATCGATTCAGTGATATCTTTAGCTAGAGTGAGTGGAACGCATTCGAGAACAACAGCCCACACACCTAAGCGATCCAGAGCCTCGGTATCCTCCATTATTAACTCTGCATCACTCTTTTTCCTACCCTGGACCCTCATCACCTTGGCTGTCTGGGGAAGTAAGCCAACGTGCCCTATGACTGGGATACCGTCCTCTATCAACGCTTTAATCACCTCAGATTGGCGGCCCTCGATCTTCACGGAGTGCGCCCCAGCTTCCATTAAACGCCTCGCGTTCTTGAGGGCAAGTTCTACTGTGTTAAAGGAGTTGATCGGCATATCCGCTACGATATGCGCCTCCGTGGCGCCCCTGGCCACTGCCTCGGTGTGGCGTATCATATCACTCATAGTCACCTGTTTGGTGTCTTTGTAACCTAGGACAACCATGCCAAGGCTATCGCCGACGAGTATAACATCGACTCCTGCGTTGTCCAGGATTCGTGCCATCTGAGAATCGTAGGCGGTGAGCATAGTCACCTTTCTTTCTCCTTTCAGATCCCTAAGTTTATCAGTGTTCAACTTTTTTCCTCCAAGAATCGTATCATGGCTGAAACCGTATCATTAACAGGTGTGGCTACACCGTGTTTTCTACCCAGTTCCGATATCTTCCCGTTCAAGAACTCTATCTCCGTTCTTTTACCTTTAATTACATCCTGACACATTGAAGAATAGTTCGTGTATTCAGCAGCTGCATTCGTGATAACCTCCACGAGATCTGAATCAAGTAATACTCCCTCTTTCTCTGCCACCATTATGCACTCGTCAACTATGCCTTCTCTGATCTCCTTCAGCGTGTCACTGATGATCTCATCATTGGTCACTCTGAAGATGGCTGTCAGGGGGTTAATGACACAGTTAATGACGAGTTTACGCCAGACCTCATAGTTCATCCTGTTTGAAAGATGAATACCTAAGCCGCATGAGGTGAATAGTTGAGCTATTCGTCTCCCAGTATTGGTGTCAGGTAGAGTTGTCTCTCCGGTGAACTTGATTCCTATATTACCGGAGTTTAGATACTCTACGCCCATTGACGCCAAGGCCCTGACTATTTCTACATCTGGGCCTATGATCTTTCTGACAATTTCCTCGTTTCCGAGACCGTTTTGCATGAGGAGAATGGTTGTGTCGTCGTGGTATAGGTGATAGGTGCTCTCCACGGCCTCCACGAGGTCGTACGCCTTTGTAGTTATGATCAATAAACACCTCGATGGCATAGTCTCTAACCTTGTAACTGCCTTGACTTTAAAACAGTCTTCAACTCTACCCAAGACTCTGAGCCCTTTTTCATTTATATCCTCAACATGAGCCCTACGGCCTACCAGTGTAACATTTGCATGTTTACTTAGCTGGGCTCCGATGTAGCTTCCAACGGCTCCAGCACCCAATACTATAACGTCGCTGTGGTCACTCATTGATGGTTGGCTCGATGTAGATCCCTTTCTCGGCAAGTTCTCCGAGTCTCTCCTTCATGATATTCATCGCGTCTGAGAGCGTCTCACTATTGCTGAACCCTGAGACTATGGTCTGCAGCTCATCCCTGCTCAGCTTCTTCAGCCGGTTTACCTCTGATACTAGGAGGGGCATAGCTCTAACGATGTTATCTACTATGGTTATTGTGGCGAACTGGGCGGTTCTCGACATCGGATTCAAGTCTACTGCAATCACCTTTTTCCCCATCCTGACCAAGCCTTCGGTTCTGTCGCCATCCTCAAGAGGCACAAAGACCACATCTGCATTGTAGATGCCCTCAGGGTCCACAAGGCGTCTATCGCTGAACACCTCATCTATGTGAACTGAAGCCGCGCCACCTAATCCAAGAACTTCTTCGGCTCCGTTGTCGCGGAGAACTTTTTCGATCGCTTCCTCTCTACCGGCTAGTCTGTGGAATAGGTTGACTTCGAGTTTTGCTCCTACTGTTTTGGATAACTCGATTAGGTCCTTGGGGCAAAGAGCAGCCACGTTTCCGTTGACGGAGAGCACCGGGTGGTCAGCTAATAAGAGGGTTGCAGCTGTGGCTGTGATGGCTTTCATCCCGGATGCTGTGGTTTTTTCTCCCAACATGTAATCGAAGGCCTCTCCTCTGCCATGGGCTATGAGTCCGGCGAGGGCGACGACTTTATTGTCTACGTTGTTGGTGATGCGTTCCCTAATGCGTATAGACTGGGCTCTTGGGTGTTTATCCTCTACGTGTCTGCGATCTGACATTGTTTTCTCTCTTGGATATTCATTAACGAAGTAGAGGGTTGGTATAAGCGTTTTTACAAAGAAATGAAGGATTAATTTGGTTGTCTGTGTTTGATCTTTTCCTTAATCATCTAATGAATTGAGGGTTCTTGTTTACGTGATTAGAGGAGTAGCACCTGTTAGTTTTTGGTGGGGCATCTATGCGTCAGATTTCCGGTCTCCAACGTTAGAGTATATCCTAATGTCAATAGAAGTGATCTATTTTTCCATGTTTCATGTAACAAGCATATTGAATTTCCACGCAGTATAACAAAATGATGGTGGATAATAAGACTTCGACAAAATCTAATATTGATTCTTAGAAAGCGTCCAGTAGAAGGAAGGATATTTTAATAAAAAGAATTCTTCAAGTCTAACTGAATGATAGTCTCCAATGAGCAGTTCATTGCACTGGTTCTGATAGCAGTAATTTTACTTTTAGTCAAGATGTCGAGAGTTCAAAGAATCTCGTCTTATACTGCCATCGTCAAGGAGAAGAAGGTGAAACACGCCATGGATGGTATCTTCATACCTGTATCAGATCATATCATCATAACAGAAACCGGTCAGAGAGTGGAAGCAAAGTCAAGCACGTTTAATCAGGTAGAGATCGGTGACTTGGTTACCGTTGAAGTATACAGTAACGGGGTTCATATACTCAAAGACAGAAGGGATCCAAACCCCGCATAGTAGCAGCCATGCTGGGAAGAGACACTGATATGGCTAGATATATCTTGATGAACACAGAGAGCCCCAATCCTTACCTCAGGGTGATGCCTGCATCCAAGCTGGACGTAAGACATAGAGGTTATGATAAGAAGAAGTACACCCAGATGGTGAGAAGGGCAGCCTGGAACCTACTGCGCCCCTTCGTGCCCAGTGAACAAAGCATCGGATCCCAGCTCTACATGGAGACCAGCCTCAGAGCCTTCGCTTAACTGTTTTAAGCATTGAAGGCTATTTCTCCGCTATGTCTGGGAACTGGTGGGATATTCTCCCAAGGGAAGTATACTCTGGGCTTGAGGAGGTGGAGACTAGCCAGCCTTGGTACTCGGTCTATCGGATACATGACTGGCTATATGCGTTGTATGAGGATGGGCAGTATGATGAAGCCCTCATGTATCTTGTGATTGGGGATGAACGGGCAGCGGTGATTGACGGGGGAACCGGGATAGGTAGGCTGGATAAGCTAGTCGAGGAACTAACGGATAAGCCATACTTCCTCTTACTCACCCACACCCACAACGATCACATAGGCGGTTGCGAGGACTTTGATGAGATAGCTGTCTTTGATGATGAGATGAGCAGGGAAAGCTCAGCAAATGGGCTAGGCAGAGACAAGATGGGCGAGATGCTGGAGCCCGGTGCAGTGATAAAACCCCTCCCAGAAGACTTTGACCCAAACACCTTCTATGCCCCACCATACAAGGTGACACATTGGCTCAGAGACGGAGAAATAATTGATCTAGGAGACAGGAAACTGGAAGTAATCTATACTCCGGGACACAGCAGCGACCACATCTGCCTACTGGACAGGGATTCCAGATATCTCTTCACTGGTGACATTTACTATACTGGCGGTGTGACCAGTTATCTACCGGGGGGAAACCTTGATGATTTCGTCGAGAGTTGCCGTAGGTTGGTTGATTTAATGCCCTATTATGATTACTTGATGTCAGCCCACAATGAGCCCCTTGTGGATAAGGAGCAGATGAGGGAGATGTATATGGGCGCTAAGGGAATCAAGGATGACATTAGCATGGAGTATATTACGCGAAGATCGGTTGCTGTTAACTATGACTTGGAGGTTAGGAGATATCAGTTCAGCCGCTTCAGCTTATCAGTGAGAGCAGACCTATTCGAGAACCATGAATAGCCGCTAACAGGGGTAGAGGAGGTACCCAGAATAACTGGGAAAACAGGTTCTTAAGAGGAAAAACGCCCCAGAACAGCCCAGAAGAGATTCCTTCTATGGAAAAAGTGGTATTGGGGTAACCCTAACAATACTACCAATATGCTTGTTACATGAGACGTAATTTATCGAGAAATATTATATTATGAACAAGTTTATTTTACAGTTATTAGCACATAAAAACTCATAAAATATATAGAAAGATTTGGTGGACGAATTCACCGGGTTGATCAGAAACCGCTACCGTCTGAAACTCCATCACCACAGTTGGGTGCAGGTCCAGCGCCAGGTGCTTCGGGTTGAATGTATTGATTACCGTCAGGGACTCCATCACCAGAATCAGGGGCGGGTCCAGGAGACTCAGCGCCTGCATCTAAGCCAAACGCGTACACACATGTCATAGATACTATTAGGATCGTTGATAGGAGTATTGCTAGTCTTGCTTTTTTCAAGTCTTTCACCGGTTTACATGTGTTTGTAATCTATATTAAGAATCTGGAGGAACGATATGAAACAATCATCCCATATTACTCACTATATTTTCAGGTATTCATAAATCATAGTAAACATGTGTTTGATAATATGTGTAATTTTTTATTAATAGTATATGTGGTGAATTATGGAAGTGATGATGATAATCAATTATTGGTTGAATCTTAAATAAGTGTAACAAATAAAGAGTTAATATACCTCCTTTTTTGTTACATGATGCGTGGGCTTAATTGACTACGCCCATGCGGTGCAGCTCTTCTCTGAGTATCACAACAGTATTCTTCAGATTGGTCTGCTGTTTCACATACTCATCACCAGAGATAACCCCCTGCTTGAACTGACCATCCAGCCCCAACAGAGTCGCCTCAATCTCACCAATACGAGACCGTAACAACTTCGTATAATCTCCAGTAGGCTCATCCGAGATCCCGAATGAGGCAACATCAGCCTGTACCACACCGTCGTGGATACGCAGTATCCGGTCACTGATCCTTGCGATATTGGGGTCATGGGTTACCATTATAACGGTCTTACCCAGCTCCTGATTGATCTTACGGAGATACTCCACAACCACCCTTGCGTTCTCTGTATCAAGCTCCCCAGTAGGCTCATCAGCCAACACCAATGGAGGATCATTAGCCAAAGCCGCTGCAAGAGCTATACGCTGCTGCTCACCACCGCTAAGCTCACCGGGTTTATGGTCCCTGCGTTCAAGCAATCCCACTACTTCAAGGAGCTCATTGATGCGTTTATTTCGCTTAACTGCTTTGATGCCTAGGGCAGCCATGGGCAGCTCGATGTTTTCTGCAGCGGTTAATGTGGGGATGAGGTTCATGTTCTGGAAGACATGCCCAACGGTCTCGCGGCGGAAATTCACTAGATCAGTCATAGATAGGTTGGTGAGGTCGGTCTCAAAGACCTTGACACTACCTGCGCTCGCCTTGTCCAAGCCACCTATGATGTTGAGTAGGGTTGTTTTTCCGCTTCCGCTTGGACCGATGATTGAAACCATCTCTCCCTTGCGGACGTTTACGTTTAAGCCTCGTAGGGCTTGTACCTCGATTTGCCCGATCTTGTATATCTTTATCAGGTCTCTTACGATGACCGCGTTTCTTGTACTCATCCTTTTATTCCTCCAGTTTCAGATCCGGCTCAGCCGAGATCCTGTTGACAGCCACCATAATGGGTACTATGGTGGATACTATTATGAGCCCTATGATTACAGCCAGCTGAATTATCACTGAGGGCGGGAATACCACCTTGTAGCTGAATATGAAAACCAGCGTATTGTTCAGCAGATTTACCACGCCATAGAGCGTGAATACCCCCACAAAGAGCCCAAGGGCTATGGCGAATATGTCCATGCCTAGGTTTTCTGTTAGCAGGGTTATAGCCATCTGGTTTGGGCTGTATCCCCTGATTGACATTATCGTGAGTTCTTTGATCCTGCTCCGGATCATTGTTGAAATTATTAATACTATGCCTATTGATGCTACCAAGCCTGCGAAGTATGTGCCCAGCACCTGTATCTGCTTGGGTCCAGAGAGCAGCAGGTTGTCTAATGCATGCTCAAGGTTTACCGCCGCGATATCTACGCGCTGGACATCTGGATCAACCTCTTCAAGGGCAGCCTTGACCACATCATAGTCTACTCCGGGTTCTAGGTTTACGATGATTCTTCTCTGGTCGATGTAGCGTTCCTTGATCTGTTCCATGAAGACATCATTGACATACATTATGGGGTTTGATGGAACCCAGTTTTCCCCAGCCTCCTTACCGAAGAACCCCACTATCTTCACCTGATAGGTCCTTGCAGCGGTCTGGATCAGCATCTGGTTATCTATACCAAGTCCAAGGGCTTGGGCTGATCCACGCTCTATCAATACACCATTATCAGTATCATTCAAAGACTCGAAAACAGACAGATCATCAACAAATTCACTTGAAATATACGCAGAGTCACGCCAAGTCAATGGATCGATACCCCTCACAGGCATCGCCCCGAGACTGGTATCGGGTGTAAACAAGATCTCGATGGATGCATGCTCAACACCATCAACCTCCAAG
>CAZZFH010000057.1:0-9552 GCA_964653295.1 uncultured Candidatus Bathyarchaeia archaeon
TGTCCCCAGAGTATATCGCCGGTTTTTTCAATGGTGTTAACAGCGCCGGCTCTTAACGCTGATTCCGCTAACTTATCCATGTACTTGATGATCTCAATCTTGTGCGGGATAGTAACACTTGCCCCTCCGAAAGAATCCGATCTTGTCTTGTTCTCTATGGTGGCTCCTAGTTGATCTGGGTGTACTCCCAGTGTGCTATAATCATGACTTAATCCCAGTTCCTTGAAAGCGGCATTATGCATAGGTGGGCTAACAGAATGCCCAACAGGATAGCCGAGGAGGTAAAACTTCACCTTGTTATCCTCCTATAGGTCTCCCATAACGCCTTGAGTGGGATCTGTCCCGGAGCCAGCTCTAGCCCAGATTCTAATGAAGCGTAGGTATATGCTGCTCCCGCGAGTGGCGCGAGGATTCTTGATGGGGTTCCAATTTCTCCCATTCCAAATGAGACATTTCCCGGATGCCTCTTATTGTACTCCAGATAGGGCAAGTTATCTTCGTAGCAATTGGTCCATCCGATGATCTTGATAATATCGCATCCAGTCTTGGTGATTTCACTATGACGGCTCTCAAGGTGTTGAATATCAATAGGATGCTCAAAGTCATGGTAAGAGACAATTACCTTTGCCCCCATCCCATGCAACTCAGAGACAATTTTCTCTAATCTATCCGTGTTTGAGGCAAGATCAACATACTCGAATCCCGCCTCTGCCGCATCTCTGAGCAACTGAACCCGCTTTGATTCAGGCTCTTCTGCCTTACCACCTTGATCTTTTTTTCGGTTCGTAGCAATTAGGGGCTTACTCGTGCTTATACTGATCGCGTTAAGGTTAAGCGGTTCTCTCCTGTAATCTAACCTGATCTCGATCAAATCCGCGAGATCCGATCTCGCTATACTTTCGATTGTTTGGTCAAGGGTAACCGCTTGAACAGCTACACAGATCCGGGGCACTATGACATATCCTCCAGTACCCGTTCTACAGTCTCGTCTCCAACATATCTCAAGACAGGCTCCCTGCCTATCCCAGAAGGCAGCACGAACCTGATCTTGCCCTCCTCAGCCTTCTTATCTCGATGCATTACCTCGATGATCTCAGAGTGATCTAGTGTGGGGATCTTGGATGGAAGCCTGTATTTCTCCACCAAGTTATGTATTCGGAGATAATCCAACTCAGATAGGAGATCATATTCTTTGGATATCTTAGCAGCTGCAATCATCCCAATGGCTACGCTTTCCCCGTGATTCAGAACATGCTTTGACAGGGTCTCTACTGCGTGACCCAGAGTGTGACCATAGTTTAACGCGGCTCGAATTCCCTCTCGATCTTCCTCATCCTTCTCAACGTAATATGCCTTAGTAGTTGCGCAGCGAGCAATGATCTCCCCCATATCCTCCAAAGAGATCTCATCAAGTTCCTTGGATTCCAATAACTCGAACAACTCAGCATCAGCGATCACACCATATTTAATGACCTCCGCCAAGCCCGAGTGTATCTCTCGTTCAGGTAGAGTCTCCAGAAACACCGGATCTATGAGCACTTGGCTGGGTTGATGAAAACTTCCTACAAGATTCTTTCCCTTTCGGTGGTTTACCGCTGTCTTTCCCCCGATGCTACTATCCACCATCGCAAGAAGAGTGGTCGGTATTTGGATTACATCGATACCCCGCATGTAGATTGATGCAGCGAAGCCAGCCAAGTCTCCCACCGTGCCTCCTCCAAGGGCGATTATTGTTGATTTTCTATCCAGACCCGCATCCAGAAGCTTCCCTAGAAGTTCCTCCACTATACTCCACTGTTTCGCATCCTCACCATCAGGAACAAGAATCAGCTCATAATCATCTAGAGCCCCTGCCATTTTTCCTCCATAAAGCTCATTGATTATGGGTGTGGTTACCAGCGCCTTCCTGCCATTAGCAGGGATATATTCTCTGAGATTATCGATTAACCCCGATTCAACTACAATCCTATAGGAGCGAGCCCCGAGGGCTACACGGATCTCCTGCACCGCTATAACCTTCGGTTTACCGCTTTGATTATTGGCTCGATGCCTCTCATGACATTCTTGAATTCCTCTGGGCTTAGGCTTTGAGCCCCATCACAGAGCGCCTCCTCGGGGTTCGGGTGAACCTCAATCATCACCCCATCAGCTCCAGCAGCGATAGCAGCCTTCGCCATAGGCTCCACAAGAGACCTAACCCCTGTTCCATGGCTCGGGTCAATAATTATTGGTAGGTGGCTGATCTGATGTATTATAGGCGCTGCAGAGATATCCAATGTATTCCGGGTAATCTGCTCAAAGGTCCTGATACCACGCTCACAGAGTATGACATCCGGGTTTCCCTCGCTTAGGATATATTCGGCACATCCCAGCCATTCATTGAAGGTAGCTGACATCCCCCTCTTCAGCATAACAGGCTTACTAGCTCTCCCCACTTTCTTGAGCAGGGAAAAGTTCTGCATGTTTCGGGCTCCAATCTGGAGTATGTCTGCGTAACCCTCAACGAGATCCACATCATCCGTTGACATAACCTCTGTAATAATTGGGAGGCCTGTCTCTTTACGAGCAAGGGCGAGTAACTCAAGCCCTTTTTCCCCTAATCCTTGGAAGCTATAGGGCAAGGTTCTTGGCTTGAATGCTCCTCCTCTCAGAATCTGGGCTCCCGCGTCTTTCACGGCATGGGCTGCTTGGAGCATCTGTTCCTCGCTCTCGACGCTACATGGTCCTGCCATCACGGCTACGTGTTCGCCGCCGATATTGATACCATTGACCTTTATGATGGTCCTCTGTATCTCGTCGTTCTTTACCGCGAGTCTTATCTTCTTTGGGATAGGGAGATCGCAAACCTGCATTACCATGGCGAGACCTCCATACAATTTGATTTATTAACGCTTCTGGGCATGGATAACTGTCCAATGCTGGTTTTCAGAAGCATGTTTTTCTGGATATTTTCTTGAGGTACAACTAAGGTATGGTCCTCAACTTCGATTCCGGTTATATGAATTGGCGCATTGATAACACCGCTTGATACCGCTTCAAGACAGTTTATCTAATATAAGTATAACGGATAGGAGGAATAATCTAATTATTCATTTATTATGTTTCACTCTTCTATAATCTTAAAAAACTATAACCAAGCAATAGAGCAAATGGAAGAGCAACTATCACCACTGATGAAGCTAATGCAGACAGAAGGCTTCAAGCCATTCAGTGGACCAGACGCAATAAGGGTCTATCAGAAGGCCAAGACACGGCTCAACATGGAGAGCATAAGGGAAGATGATCTTCTCAACGCAGTAAGCAGCCTTGGGGTTCTTCTAGAGACCGAGATAGCCTTGATGTATGCTCTTCAGGACCAGATTTGCACAAATTGCGGTAAGTGTTGTACCGATAATAAATCATTGAGAGTCCCGAAAACAGAGCTAAAACAAATAGCAAAGTATAGGAAGACCAGCTACAAGCAGATCAAAAAGGAGACCCGGGCGAGACCGAGAAAAGACGGTTCATTTTCGATCAGTAGAAGACCTTGCCCATTCCACGAGGGAGAAATATGCACAATATATCAAGTGCGTCCAGCTCAATGCCGATCCTACCCAGTTAATGGGCTATTGAAATCATTAGCTGGTAAAACCAAATATCCTGAGACCTGTAATATCAGTGATGAGTTATTAGTTGAGATAGCCATCAAACGAAGCCTTGAGGAAAAAATCCATAGAGAGAGCCCAGAACTCATGAAAGAGCTAGCTGACAAGAAAAAAAATGATCTTCAACACCTTGACGGGATGACACAGGACCAACGTCTAACCTATCTTACTCAAAGATATCAGAACACTATGAACATGGATTAGCAAAGGTTTTTTCAACCCAAGATACAGCAAACGGGATAGGAGACCCCATTTGAAGCACATTATTCTTGATACAGACCCCGGCGTAGATGACGCTCTTGCATTCCTTCTAGCATTCAACAGCCCCGAGATCAAAGTAGAAGCAATTACAACTGTCGCAGGAAACGTAAACCACACCAAAGGACACAGAAACGCAAAGAAGCTACTGGAATTCATAGGTGCAACAGATGTCCCAGTCTGCGCAGGAGCCGAGAAACCATTAATCAGGATAATGAGTCACGCTGAGGAATTTCACGGCAAGACAGGATTGGGGGACGCTGAACTTCCAGAGCCAAAAATAATTACGGATCCAAGAAACGCCGTTGAGATGATACATGCGAAGGCAGATGAGTTAGGGAAAAAGCTGATATTGGTAGCCATCGGACCACTTACAAATATAGCCGCAGCATTACTTGCTGATCCCAGCTTACCAGAGAAAGTTGATAAGCTAGTAATCATGGGTGGGGCATTCAACCTCACACCATATGGTCATGGAAACGCCAACGCAGTAGCCGAGTTTAACATCTGGCACGACCCTGAAGCAGCCAAGATAGTATTCAACAGCGGGCTCCCCATCGTCGCTGCAGGGCTAGACACCACCACTCACCCCGATTATAGGATGAGCGTAGACATGTTCAATAAAATTAAGGCAAAGAGCGACCGTAGATCCAAGCTCGTGGTGGACCTCTGTAAGAGCTTGGTAGAGAAGTTTAATGGCTTCAGCCTCCATGATCCACAAGCAATAGCCTACGTTATCGACCCCACCATGTTCAAGACCGAGAAATACAAGGTAGACCTAGAGATACATGGAGAACTCACCCGGGGAATGACAGTCGTAGAAAGAAGACATTATAGAAGAGTAAAGGAGGAAGCCAACACGGATATCATCGTTGAGGTAGATGCCGAGAGATTCCTTGCCCTCATTATGGACCGAGTGACTGGTGAGTAAATGGTTGACCTAATCTGCTGCGGCGCAATCAACTGGGATATCAATCTATTCATGGATCGTCTCCCACGAACCGGCGAAGAAGTACCCGTCAACAATATACAAAGAGTATCAGGGGGAACCGCAGCCAACGTATCAGTCGCAGCAGCAAGAATCCTCGGGAAAGACCGCGTAGCATTCATAGGCGCACTGGGAGAAGATGCTATCGCCGAGGCACAGATTAATATCCTTGAAGAAGAGGGAGTAGACCCCAGCGGGATTCTCCTCATCCCCAACGAGGAATCAGGGCAAGCATACATAAGCATAAACAAGGATGGCGCCAACGAGATCCACACCTACTTCGGGGCAAACCTCCAGATCACGGGGAAACACATGCTTGATAGAGAACGCATCAACCTCATCAAAGAAGCAAAAGTATGCGTAATCATGGACCCACCTATCGACACCGCCAAGAAACTATCAGAAATTTGTAAGAAACATGGGGTTAAAGTGATCTGGGACCCAGGCGTATACGCCGAGGAGGGATTGGAGGCATTACTACCCACATTGAGAAACGTGGACTATTTCATATTGAACCACATAGAGTACGAGAACCTCCTAGGAACAAGTGACCCCAAGAAGATATCACAATCTATCTGCCAACACGTGAAAGACATAAAAACAATCATAAAATATGGAGCAGATGGCTGCATACTCTGTGAAGATGAGGGATCCAATATTATAGAAATGGAAGCAGTTCCTCTCGCAGAGCTTGGACTCACCGTAGTTAACACCGTGGGATGTGGAGACGCCTTCATCGGTGGATTCGCCTCATCGCTGGTTGATGGCAAGAGCCACATGGAGGCTTTGATGCAGGCAAGCGCCGCTGGGAGCTACAAGGCTACAAGGATAGAGACCCGTGGCGGACCAACATTAGAACAACTCCAAAGGCTCATCGATCTATGGAAGAAACTATAATCCATAAAGTGAAATAGGTTTCTGAAAAATAATTACCCATGTATAAGAAGATCGGGGTTCTGGGTGGATTGACACCTGAGTCCACAATAACATATTACATGCACATCGTGCACAGATACCATGAGCTATATGGGAACCATGGGTATCCTGAGACCATTATCTATGGAGTTAGTTTCCAGCAATATGAGGACTGGATGAATCAGGAAGACTGGGATAGCATCGAGAAAGCTTTACTCGAAGGATTGAATTCTTTGAAGCTTGCAGGAGCGGATTTCGCAGTCATAGCAACCAATACCATGCATATATTATTCGAGAAACTTCAATCTCAAATAGATATGCCGTTAATCAGCATAGTTGATGCCACTGCTGAAACCATTAAGAAAGAGGGATTCAATAAAGTAGGTCTCATCGGAACCCAGTTTAGTATGACGAAACCATTCTATCGTGAGGGTTTGTCAAAGCATGGTATCGAAGTGTTGACGCCAGATAAGGAAGATCGTGACTATATCGTTAAGGTGATTTTTGAAGAGCTTTCTATCGGTAAACTCACTGAAGAGTCTAGGAAAGGATATCTCAAGATCATTGACAAGCTTGTGGCAGAAGGTGCCGAGGGTATCGTGCTCGGATGCACCGAGATTCCTTTATTGATCCGTCAAAAAGATACGAAGGTCAAGGTCTTTGATACTGCTACGGTTCACGCTGAGAAGGCGCTTCAATACGCCATCCAGTAACAATATCTTTTTTGATCAATGTTATTAAACACCAACGCGGTAACCCTTTGACATGAAAGTATATCACTATACAGATATCGAGAACCTAGACGTACCAGAGCCCGCTAAAAAAGTAAAAATAAGGTGGCTCATCAACGAAAAACAAGGAGCCCCAAACTTTGCAATGAGGCGATTCGAGGTAGCACCCGGAGGATCCACCCCATATCACACCCATGAATGGGAACACGAGGTCTATGTACTCGAGGGAGATGCTGTAGCGGTTTCAAAAGACGGGGAAACCCCGATAGGACCCGGTAGCGTAATCTTGGTTGAGCCCAATGAGGTCCATAACTTCAAGAATACAGGAGAAAAAACCTTCGTTTTCCTCTGTATGATCCCGTTGCAGAAGTAAAACTATTTTAATAATCTATACTCTGCATCCACTTTCTTTATACCCAGTTTTCCAGAGAACAGTAATGAAGAATATGATTCGCGGACATGGATATAGATTTCCGGTATGTGTTTGTAGTTGGCTTTCACACACCATTCTATATAGCCACAGTCCGAGGAACCATTGTTTGTAAGGGGTTAACAAGATGAAGAATCGTCGATCAAAACTCGAAATCTACTTGGATGTACTGAAGGTAATCAAAGAAGGCACAACTAAGCCCACAAGGATAATGTATGGCGCAAACCTCTCTTGGAAATTATTGCAGGGGATCCTATCCAGCATGGTTGCGCAGGATCTTATTGAGGAGATCGATGTCTCTGATTCACGTGACAAAAGAACTAACACAGTTTACCAAGTCACAACGAAAGGAGACAGCGTTATCAGGTACTTTGACCGTGCGAAGGGACTCATCGAGGTTGATGAGCCAGACTTTAATCCTCTTCAGATTGCAAGGGGAAGATAAGCCCCCTCTATTTCTTTTTATTTTAAACTAGAGTCTCAAGGGCTTACCGTATTTACCATCATGGAATATTTCCTCAAACGGCTTCCTGCCCCTGGGCTCAGGCTTCTGATCAGGAACCCCAATCGGTAAGAGGTTTATCACTGTCATCTCTTCAGGGATATCCAGAACTTCCTTGATGTCCTTTTGTTCGAATGCCCCTATCCAGCAAGTACCATAACCAAGCTCCCAAGCCGTTAGAACCATATGCTCGACAGCTGTCATCACGTCGCGCTCAGCCCATCTCTCATAAATTGAAGGATCCTTCTTATCCATGGCTAATGCCGCAATGACTACTCCAGCTTCACCGATCCATAACTGTTGTCTCGCTTTCTCAGCTAGTTTCTTCTTGGTCTCGGTGTCTCGAACTACTACGAATTTCCATGGCTGTTTATTTCCCGCGCTTGGAGCGATCCGGGCTGCTTCGAGTATTGTCTTAAGATCTGATTCTGGTATTGGTTCTGGTTTGTATTTTCTTACACTTCTACGTGTCTTGATTGCCTCTATAACATTCATGGATATCTCAGCGAGGTGAATTAATTTAAATCGATAGGTATAGGGTTGAAACTTTAAACCCTGAGAATCTATAATAAGTCCATGGCACAATATAGGATAGCCGTGGCGAGTTTCAGTCACGAGACACTTACTTTCTGCCCAGAACCCACCGACTTGGAGGCTTGGGAGGGCGGAGAAATAAAATATGGTCCCGATACCCTTGACACAGAAGGAGAAGGCAAGACCTACACAACTGGGTTTAAAGAAGCAACAGAAACACAGGAAGACATCGAGTTAATAGGCATCCTCCGAACGGGATGGCCAAAGACAACAGGTTACGGTAGCTGGATAAGCACCGAAGCCTTTGATGTCATCACAGGAAGGATCACATCTCGGTTGAGGGAGTTGATCCAAGTTGATGGGGTCTATCTAGCCCTTCATGGGGCGATGGCTGTTGATAATGTTCCTCGTCCAGAGGCTGAGATCGTCCGACGAGTACGCAAGGTTGTGGGTGATGTGCCCATTATGGTGACATTTGACCTTCACGCAAACGAGGATATTGAGATGGCTAATGCAGCTGATGCCGTATTCGTATTGAAGACATATCCACACTTGGATAGCCACGATATCGGCTACAAGGCTGGAGAATGCATGGTGAAGACACTACGCGGGGAGTTCAAGCCTACTATGGCGTACAGAAAGCCAAAGATAGTATCAGCCAGTGTATTCCAAGCATCAGAGTTCCCGCCTATGAAACATGTTTATGATAGATGCAGGGAATGGGAATCAAAGGGCGTCTACTGTGCATCAGTGGCTCCCGGATTTGCTTATGCCGATGTACCTGATCTTGGAGCCAGCGTATTCGTAGTAACAAATGATAACAGGGAGCTTGCTGAGGAATGCGCACAAGATATTCACGACTTGATTTGGAGCCTTAGAGAGGAACTCACAAGGAAACTGCCCGGAGCCGAGGATGGTGTTGCAGAAGTAATCAAGATGGTGAAATCAGGTAAAAAACCAGTTGTAATCGCTTACCATGATGAGCGTGTCGGTGATGGTACCCATGTTACCTGTGAGTTAATTGATCAAGGCGCAGTGAATTGGTGCAGTACAGGTATAGCAGACCCAGATACCTTGAAAATTCTAGTCGCAAATAACAAGAAGGGCGACAAAGTAGAGCTTAAGATCGGTGGATGGCTCCACGAGATTAGCGGAGACCCTATCAAAGTCAAGGGAACCATCGAGTATCTAGGGGAACTTGAATGGATAGAGACAGGCCCAATGGGAAAAGGTGCAACCAGAAAACAGGACTTGATAGCATGCATCGATCTAGGTGATAACCGACATGTGGTAATCACTGAGAGACTGTTCGCTCCCATGAGCGCTGACCCATTGAAAGCGATGGGGTTAGACATGAACTCGCTTGATATTGTAGAACTCAAGAGCCGTGTCCATCACAAGGCTTACTGGGATACTTGGAGCGCCGTTGATTTCCCGGTTGATCCCCCTGGGCTTGGACCCGCTGACCTCAGCATATTGGACTACAAATATCTCCCTTGGGACTTATACCCTATAGGTAAAAAGTACAGAAAGTTATCTTAGGATTTTTT
>CAZZFH010000058.1:0-5592 GCA_964653295.1 uncultured Candidatus Bathyarchaeia archaeon
ACTATCTGCACCCCTATGACGAGAACACCCTCATCGGTATAGGCAAAGAGACAGAGGAGGCTGAGGAAGGCGACTTCGCTTGGCATCAAGGCGTAAAGATCAGCCTTTTCGATGTTAGTGATGTCGAGAACCCCCGAGAGCTTGCGAAATACGAGATAGGAGATAGGGGTTCTGATAGCCCTGCAAGGTATGATCATCATGCTTTCCTCTTTAGCAGGGCACGTAACCTGCTGGTTATCCCTGTGCTGGAAGCAACTATAGACGAGGATGACTTCTCTGGATCAGTGCCCGATAACTTCTATGGTGAGTACACCTATCAGGGAGCCTATATCTTCGATATCAGCCATGAAGGTATCGAGCTTAGAGGTCAGATTACCCACCTAAGCGAGGATGACTTGGACCTGCTCAAGAGCGGCTACTGGTTTGACTCTGAGTATTCTGTGGAGCGGAGCCTCTACATAGAGGATAACCTCTACACTATGAGCCAGGGAATGATCAAGATAAATAACCTTGAGACCTTAACCGAACTAGCGGCAATCAATTTAGGTGAATAGGATGGGAGAGGCGAAAAGGATCTACGGTAAGACTCTAGATGTTTATCTCTGTATCCTAACCGCTGATACAGCCATTGGGGTTCGAGATATCTGGAGAGCCCTCAAATTCAGCAGCCCAAGTCTTGCACAGTATCATGTAAACAAGCTTCTAGACCTCAAACTCATCGAGACCGACTTTGACGGCAAATACAAGATCAATGATCAGGAATCCATCGAGGCACTCCGCAGTTTCTTATTACTGAGGGGCATGTTGATACCCAGATTAACCATCTACAGTGCTTTGATCTTGGGTCTTATGGTCAGCTATGTCATGTACTGGCCATGGAGAGGTGACTTCCGGGACCTCGTGACACTTTTCATCGGGTTGTTCAGCGCTGGAGCATTCCTGTTTGAGGCAGTAAAACAGTACCGTGGCCTCGACTTTATGAAGCAGGAACCCTAGACCATCTCGGCGAGGTTTTTCAACTGGACTAGTATGCCTTGCCAAGCCATGAACCAGTTGATTCTTCTCTTCAACGCATTACTGGAGAGGATTCCCCTTATTCTCCGACTCCAGCTCCCGTAGAAGCTCCTGTAGCACAAGTGGAGTTCTTCCTGTACTTCTTTTCTGGTCAAGGTCTCTGTGCCCATGATGGCGTGAGCCATATCATAGTGGAAGAGGTTATCGTCCTCGATCCAGCCCTTCTGCTTTGCCTCATCATATACCTCTATGCCCGGGAAGGGTGTTAGCACTGTATAGATGACAAAATCCGGGTCCAGTTCTAAGACGTATCTCCTCAACGCCTCAATGGACTCATGGGTATCACTTCGATCCCCTATGATGAACATGGCATGGGTGAAAATATCGTTAGCCTGCAGCAGCTTCACCGCTTCATATCCCATATTGGGTTCTATTTCCTTCTTATACTCTTCAAGGGTCTCTGCATTGGGGCTCTCTACCCCCATCATGACCCACTGGAGACCGCTCTTCCTCATCAAAGGCAAATAGTCCTTGATGTCAAGGACATCGTCGCATCGCATCTGGATAAACCACATGAAATCATCACCGAAATCACGCTTCAGAAGCTCCTCAGCAAGCTCCTTCGCCCTCTCACCGGGACCAAAGTTGTCATCGGTGAGCCAGATGAATCTACCACCAAACTCATTGTATACGTATTCCATCTCGTCTGCTATCCGAGCCGGAGTCTTGACCCTCCACTTGCCACACCAGTGCCTCCACTGGGTGCAGAAGGTGCATTGATGGGGGCAGCCCCTGCCTCCTTCCACTAGCGCGTATTGGGCGTCTCTGCCTCCCATGGCTGCGAAGTTATACAGGGGGACAATGTCTTTTACTAGGTGGTATCCGGGGAACGGGAGTGTGTTAAGGTCCTCTATTAGAGCCCTATCTGGATTAAGGTGTATCCCGTCTTCATCTCTATAGGTTATTCCATCTACTGAAGAGAGTGGCTTCTCTTCTATCCATGCCTTAACAAGTTCAGCCAAGGTGACTTCCCCCTCCCCCCTAACGATGACATCGATCTCGGGATAGGCGTTCAACGACTCTTCGGCTGTGAATGAGAAATGCTGACCACCTGTTATTGTTAATGCCTCTGGGCGAGTCTTCTTTGCTGCCTGCAGTGTTCTCGCTACTTGATAGGTGTTGCATGTTGATAGGCTGCTTGATGCTATTATGTCTGGGTTCTCTTTCTCGATGTACTCTGTAGCATATCCCAGTCAATCTTTGATGCGTTGCAGTCCAGTACCCTAACCTCTACCTCAGGAACCTCTCTCTCTCTCAAGATACGCTCCGAGCTGGATAATCCCATAAGGTGGCGGTAGATAGTCACCCATAATGAACCACACGTCTTTAGGGGGCTCAATAAAGAGAACCTTCATAGAGACGAGTTTCCCCAACAATCATTTAAACCCTATTAGAAGAAAAAACTGAGAAAATGGGTTAATGGGAGTCAAAGAAGTCTTTTGCTTCCTTCAATATCTCGGGCTTAGCCAATAGCTCTACAAGTGTCATGCCTAGGGCTTTTGTACCAAGAATCATAGCGTCCAGCCCCTCTTTGGTAACGGACGCATCCGCCAGTTGGATGCTATGTCCGGGAGTACCCTCAGGTGCTATACCGATATAGCTACCAGCTACAGGTGTCTTCTGAGAGACATCCCCATAATCGGTTGAAGCCATAGGCATCCTGTCAACAGACTCCTTCCAGTCATCAACCGGTGCACCAAGATCCTTATAATTCTGCCAAAGCGTCCTGACCATAGGATAGTTCAACTTCTTGCTAGAATACAACCTACCCTTGGTGATCTCTACCTCCACACCAAGTGCATGAGCAGCACCCTCACCACACCGGGCAACCTTATCCACCATCTCATCAAGATACTCTTGGTCACTACTCCTGACCCCAAAATCCAGTACAGCTCTATCCGGGATGATGTTGTTCGCAGTGCCCCCCTCCGTGATAATCCCATGGATCACAAGGTTCGCGTCACGCCTTGCCTCCTGTCGCAACATATGAGTAGCCGTATACGCCAAAGTAGCAGCATTCAGAGCGTTTCTACCAAGATGAGGACTAGCTGCCGCATGACTCGTCTGACCCTTAAACACCATATTGCACTTGCTTATCCCTAATGCCTGACTGCCTACACCCCACTTATTCGCCGGGTGAAGCATAACCACACCATCAACGGTATCAAACAATCCATGGTCCGCCATTATCACCTTACTACCGCCACTGGGACCATGTCCCTCCTCAGCGGGAGTGCCTATAACAAGCACTTCACCAGCAAGTTCTCCAATAGCCTTGTTCGCAGCGATACCAGCACCAACAGCAGAAGCCGCAATCAAGTCATGACCACAGCCATGTCCAACACCCGGCAATGCATCATATTCAGCTAGGACTGCTACACATGGACCATCCGATTTACCCTTATACGAGGCAATGAAGGCGGTAGGCATATCATAGACGCCCTTATCAAGCTTGAACCCATGCTCCTCAAGTACTTTCGTGATCTTCTCGAATGCCTTGAACTCCTCGCTCCCTAGCTCAGGGTTCTCATAGAGATACCGTGCGATATCCTCCAGTACTGGACGCTTCGCGTCAACCGTCTCCTTTACTATCTTCTTCAATGAATCTAAATCAACCAAAGTAATCACACAAGAATCAACACCCGACCATAAGTGGTTTTTCACTTTCACCCCAGTTTCACCTACCTCCCCCCGTTGCAACCCTGTGCGTCTACATTATAAGCTAAAAACAAGCAGAAACGCTTGAGAGCAATGGGAGAGGTAATTGAAGCAGGCACACTCGAAGGAGTGGCAAGCACAACCATCAAGAAGCTACATAAAGCCGGACTAGTTACACTAGAAGCAATCGCAGTAACTCCCCCCCGCGAGATAGTGGAACTAACCGGCATGGGTGTCGACACAGCCATAAAGGTAAACACCCTGGCGCGCCTCCAAGTAGACCCTGGCTTTGTCTCAGCCACGGACCTACTAGAGACCCGCAAGCACATGATGAAGTGCAGGACCGGCTGCAGTGAATTCGACCGCATAATGGGCGGCGGAATCGAAACAGGCGTTATCACCGAGTTCATCGGCGAGTTCGGCTCCGGCAAGACCCAGATATGCTACACTCTCAGCGTGTTGGCACAACGACCTACGGAAGAAGGAGGTCTAGGTGGACGAGTCTGTGTCATCGACACCGAAGGCACCTTCCTACCAGAAAGAATAGTCCAGATAGCCGAAGCACGAGGATACGACCCCCAAGAAATCCTCAGCAACGTGCTAATAGCACGCGCATACAACAGCGACCACCAGATAATGCTGGTGAAAAACCTCCCCAAAGTATGCCAAGAACACGACGTAAAGCTCGTAATCGTAGACAGCATGATAGGCCACTTCAGAGGCGAATACATCGGCAGGGGAACCCTAGCCGAGCGACAACAGAAGATCAGCGCCGTCCTAGGAAACCTACTCAGAGTCGCAGAGGCATTCAACCTATCAGTAGTACTCACAAACCAGGTCCAAGCCAAACCAGACACATCCTATGGTGACCCCAACAAGCCAGCGGGCGGCCACGTAATGGCCCACGCATGCACCCACAGAGTATACCTCCGCAAGGGCAGGGCAAACACACGCCTAGTACAGGTGATCGACAGCCCGTATCTGCCCGAGGAGAAGATCAGGATCGCGGTAACCGAGGCTGGTATCTGCGACGAGGACGGCAACACAAACATGGAGTACGACCCCGACCAGAGCTACGAGGAAGAAGAGTTCAGCCTTGAACCCGAAGAAGAGATCGAGGAAGAGGAATAAATCTACTTGATAAACTCAAACGGGTTATGGTAACCTTTTTTCTGTAATTTATTGAATAACTGATTCTTCAACTCACCTACGCCTATGTTTTTCTTAGCGCTGATGGGGAAAATGTATCCAGTGGCTTTCTCAGGCGCTCCATCAGTCAAGCTATAGATGAAGGCTTCTAGGTTCTCTATCACCTGTTTATCGCTGCCCTTATCGATCTTGTTGGCAGCCACAAATGGGTATTCCCCTGTATTCTCTTTAAGGTACCCGACCATTTCAACGTCGATGCTGATATATCCCTTCTTGGCTAGACGCTCCTCGGTCTCAATAAACGTAATGATATTCAGTACATGAACCGCGGCTACTATCTGATCCCCATACCGTTCGATGAAATCCAGTATATCATCCTTGGTCTTGTCCTCCCACTTCTTGGGTGCATCCACCTTGGTACCATACCCAGGCATATCAACGAGATACAGGTCCTGGGCTACCTCATATTGATTAATCCGTGTTGTTGTACCTGGACGTTTTCCAGTAGCTATCTTTAGACCAGTCAACGCCCTGATAACAGAGCTCTTCCCAGCATTTGGTCTACCAGTGAATATTATGTAGGAATCAGACATCATGTGTATAGAAAGGGGTGGATACTGTTAAACAGTGGGATTACAGGTTGACATCAAAGTCCAGCCGCTGGGCTAGCTCCTTGTAGACTTCCGGCGCATCCTCCACCCACCGCAGTTG
>CAZZFH010000058.1:5602-9490 GCA_964653295.1 uncultured Candidatus Bathyarchaeia archaeon
CTGTTACGAATAGTAACCTCTGTGACCTGAGCCTCCTTGGCGATCTCACCCTGAGTCCTGCGCTCATCAGTAATCTGGCTACTGATATAGATACAAGCTGCTGCGATGCCTGAAGGACCACGACCACTGGTGAGTTTCATCTCACTAGCCTGATTCAGTATAGCCATAGCGAGCCTCTCAGTCTCACCAGTCAAAGCAAGCTTGTTCACAATCTTGCTGATATAACCCTGGGGATTAACCTGAGGCACCTGGGGTTTCAACTCCCTCAGCAAGAACCTGTAGTTACGGGCAGCCTCCTTCTTTGTGATGTTGGCTGCACCAGCCACATCTTCCAGTGTCCTGATGACGCCGCATTGCCTGCAAGCCATGTAAATGGATGCGACAGCAACGCTCTGGATGGTCCTTCCCCTGATGAGCTGCTTCTGAATAGCGCGACGATAGATCATGCTGCTGGTCTCAATAACGTTCCTAGGTAGGTTGAGCTTGTAGCTGATCTTGCTCATCTCACTCAGCGCATGAGCCAAGTTCCTCTGAGTGCTATCAGAGACCTTACTCCTCCGATGCCATTTCCTGAGCCTATAGAGCCTTGCACGCTCCTCTGGGCTAAGCTTCCTCCCAGAAGCATCACGGTCCTGCCACCCGATAGTAGTGCTGAGTCCCTTATCGTGGATTGTCCAAGTTACCGGGGCCCCAACTCTGGGGAGTTTGTCCCGTTGTTCTTGGTCGAATGCACGCCATTCTGGACCTGTATCGAGTAGTGTTGAAGAGACAACGATACCGCATGCCTGGCAGACCAGTTCACCGGTTTCAAAGTCTCGTAGTAGGTTACTATTCCCGCACTCTGTGCAGGTAATCTGTTTCTGTAGTTTCGAAGACAAAAGACCCCTCACGAGATTAAGAATAGGATAAAATTATCCTATTTAACTGTTTGGGAAACGGGGCTGAAATAGGGCTTGTTTTTCTCAAATATTGAGAAAAACTTCTCTGAGGGACATTTATACTGTATTTAACGATTAAACTAGTAAAAAGAGGGTATTTACCGCGAAATCGTGGTATTTACTATATATTGTTTTCGGTCAATACCAAAGTTTAAAACCAGTGACCCAAAAACAAATGGCATCAACGGTCAGGAAACATGCTCTCAATAATCTACGTAGGAATAGGAGGCTTCATAGGCGCAGTTTTCAGGTTCCTGCTCTCAAACACCATTCAAGGATCAACAAGATTCCCCCTAGGCACACTTGGGGTAAACATATTGGGCGCCTTTACGTTGAGCCTCATCACATATAGTAGCGAGAAGGCGTTTGCCTTACCCGATTCCTCAAGGCTATTTCTAACCGTGGGGCTTCTTGGGGCGTTCACAACCATGTCTACATTTAGCCTCGAATCTTTTAGGCTACTTGAAGAGAATCAGAATGCGTTATTTGTCGCCAACCTTGCGTTGAATAATTTACTTTGTCTTATTGGCATCTATTTTGGAAAACTAGCCTCATCGCTGATATAGAAAAAAGGGAGAAAATTTGGTTATTTCTCTGCAAGTTTCTTGATCTCGGCTATATCCAGACCAAGTCCTTTGGCTACACGAGTACCATAATCAGGGTCAACCTTGTAGAAGATGGCGGTTTGACGCATCTGTAACTCCTTCTTAGCAGCCTTCATATGCCCAACAAGGTTACTAATCAGATGATCCCTATCCACATCAGTCATTACCTTATTGTATAGTGCTGCAGGCTGAACAAAGTCAGAGTTGGGGTGAACATACTTGTGCCTACCCCATTTACCTTTCAACTCATAGCTTGGCCACTTCGCAGTAATATCCGGTTTAGGTCCATCAAACGTATTGGGGTAATAGTTGGGATAACCCTCATGCGCAGACATGTGTCTCATGAAACCATCCCTATGATAGTTCATGGGCATCGCCTTAGGGGCGTTTACCGGGAGCTGCGTATAGTTGACGCCTAGCCTATACCTGTGGGCATCGTGGTATGAGAATAGCCTACCCTGAAGCATCTTGTCTGGAGAAGGAGCGATGCCCGGCACAAGGTTGCCTGGGCTAAACGCTGCCTGCTCGACATCCACAAAGTAATTCGCTGGGTTGCGGTTCAAGACCATCCTGCCCAACGGGATTAACGGGTAGTCTCCGTGGGGCCAAACCTTTGTTATATCAAATGGGTTGAAGCGGTAATTCTCTGCTTCCTCGGGCTTCATTATCTGGACGGATACATTCCATGCAGGATAGTCCCCCTTCTCAATGGCCTTATAGAGATCTCTAGTGGCATGGTCCGGGTCGCTTGCCTTCAACTTATCGGCTTCGGCTGCAGTGAGGTTCTGGATTCCCTGTGCGGTTATGAAGTGGATCTTGACCCAAACATACTCCTCCTTATCGTTGTACCACATGAAAGTGTGACCACTGTACCCATTCATATGACGAAAGGTCTTGGGGGTCCCACGGTCAGAGAATAGGACAGTTACTTGATGTACTGATTCAGGTGTTAGTGATAAAAAGTCCCAGAACATATCCGGGTCCTTGGTGTTTGTCACAGGGTGTCTTTTCTGTGTGTGGATAAAGTCTGGGAACTTGATGGGATCCCGTATAAAGAACACAGGTGTGTTGTTCCCCACCATATCATAGTTTCCTTCCTCAGTATAGAACTTGACAGCGAAACCCCTTGGGTCCCTCTCAGCGTCAGCTGAGCCTTTTTCTCCACCAACAGTGCTAAACCTCACAACAACATCGGTCTTTTTCCCAACCTTTGACAGGAACTTTGCCTTGGTGTAACTGCTCAGGTCGTTGGTTACCTCAAAATAGCCATATGCTCCGGCTCCCTTAGCGTGGACAATCCTCTCTGGTATGCGCTCCCTGTTAAAATGAGCGAGTTTCTCGATTAAGTGGACGTCTTGCATCAAGACAGGACCCGATACACCCGCTGTTATACTGTTCTGATCATCGTCTATTGGAGCCCCTTGGCTCGTGGTTAGTTTCTTTTTACTCATTTTTTTGCCTCATTTAAAATTAATCTCGTCTAAAAGGAAATTGGAGGCAATGTTTTTAATGCTTATGCACATTCAGAAATAGTTAAAGAAAAAGAAATGAGGGTTAGGCTAGGGTTATTCCGACCTTCTTTGCCTTGGCTAGCTCGTAGACCTTGCTGGCGGTTCCAACGTCCTGTATGGCTAACCCTGTTGCCTTGAACATGGTTATCTCGTCTGGAGACTCGCGTCCCTTCTTCTTACCTGCGACGATCTCACCGAGCTCAGCGTAGATGTCTTCCTCTTTGATGACGCCTTCCTCTTTAGGTACCTTGAAGTCACCAACCACGAATGCCTGTGGAATAAAGTCAACCACGTGCTTGTCACACTTCTTGATGACACTGGTCATTAGCTCACGCTTGGCTCCTGTATCAGCGCCAATGGCTGATACGTGGGCTCCCTTCTTGAGCCATGCTCCATCTAGGAACGCCTTGGGGCTGGGAGTGCATGTGATCACGATATCGCTTCCCTCAGCTGCCTCCTGTGCGCTCTTAACGGCTACGAAGTTTACCTTGGGGAACATCTTCTTCATCTCCTTGGCAAATGATTCCATTGCCTCTGGGATGATGTCGAATACCTTGACCTTCTCGATGTTTGGTCTAACCTCCATCAACCCCATGACCTGACTTCTTCCCTGAACCCCAGTACCGCAGACACCAGCAACCTTGCTGTCCTTCCTGCTCAAGTACTTGATTCCAGTTGCGCCTGCGGCTCCTGTCCTCAGGGCTGTGATATAGGTACCATCCATGATGGCGAGTGGCACACCGTTCTCTGGGCTATTCAGCACTATCCTCGCTATGACAGCTGGTAGTCCATAGGCTTGTTTATTTCCCGGGTGTACTGTTACGATTTTTGTGC
>CAZZFH010000059.1:0-9326 GCA_964653295.1 uncultured Candidatus Bathyarchaeia archaeon
CATTAGGTCGTCAAAGTCTACTTTGCCTGTCTTGTGCATGCCTGAGCTGATGTTGATGATTCTTGAGGGTGGCTTGGCTCTGAGCATGGGTAGCAGGTTATGGGTTAGCTTGAAGGCTCCGAGATAGTTTGTGGCTATTGTCTTTTCAAAGCCCTCTTCTGTTGTTTGTCTTTTGCTGAAGGCTGCGCCTGCGTTATTGATGAGTACATTCAGGCATGTGAAGCGGTCAGTGAATTCACGGCTGAACCTGTCTACGCTTTTCATGGATGAGACGTCGCAGTGCATTAGGTAGAGGCTGTTGTTGCCTGTGGTTTCCTTGATGGTGTCGAGGGCTACCTGTCCTTTCTCTAGGTCTCTGCAGACGAGTATTACTGTGGCGTTCATCTTGGCTAGTCCTTTGGCTGTTTGGTAGCCGATGCCAGAGTTGGCGCCTGTTATTATGCATAGTTTGCCTTTCATTTCCACCATGTTCTTCTTGTTTACTTGGTATGGTTTAAACCCGTTGGGGTCCGCTGGTGGTGGTTCGGTGCATTTTTTTTGTTTATTGGACGGTGTTTGTGCACTGTTTTGTCGGTTACTGATACGCTTTTTGTTATAGATCATGATCAAAAATAAGCGGTTCTGGGGCTGGTTTTTGGCTTGGCGCCTGTTTTATAGCTGGGATAGGTTGACCCCCCTCCCCCCCCCTTTTTGGATTTGTTCAGCATATTTTGCATTGGAATGGGAGCGAGAAAACGTTGATCACACGTGATCTCGGAACCTAGTTGAGACACACACAAGCTATCAAATATTTATTCTTTTACTGTTATCTTGGTGATTGAAACGAACCTGATCGCCCACTCATATGCTTGATTTGCGTTTTTTCTGTGATGATATCGTATTCGTCATACATGACCCGATGTCTTGTCCGTCTCATCCTGTCTATGATTCCTGCAAACTTTCTGATGTCTTTCTCTATTTCCATAGAGTCAAGGAACCTTACTACTGCAACATGTCCATCGCTGCTTGAAGGTCTGTATCCCATATAGTTCATTAAACCCCTTGCTGCGGTAAGCATGGCTGTGTAGGATGTGGTATATGCCCAGTCGTATTCTCCGAGTTCTATGAGTGTCTCAGATACCTTCAGGTCTTTGTGGGCTTTCGCTAGGGCTTTCTCGATGACTTGCCTGTTGGGCTTGATTCTCCTCACTGAGCCCGTTTTTAATAGATCCTCTAAACTCATCCTCGCTCCCTCTGAGCATGATTATGGGCTTCTCAGCCACATCAATAAGGAGGTGATTCTTTTCTTTTATTTTTTTCTCAAACTCATCTCGGGTCCAGTGGATGTAGTTCAGGTCCTTCCCGACGCTTTTCTCGATCCCTCTTACAGCCTCAATCAGTTCATCCTCTGGAATTTCCCCGATTATCAAGAGGTCGATATCGCTCTCCTGTGTATCCTCGCCACTGGCTACAGAGCCAAAGACAAGTAGGTACTCTATGTTGCCTAGGTCTTCAAGTTGGTTCAGTATTGTGTAGGAGATGCCTGTGGTTTTTATTATGAGGTTTCTAAGGTCCCTGTAATATGGGAGTTCTTTGTTTACGTGGAGTAGTGTGATCTTGCCTTTCTTTTCGCTTTTGATTAATCCTAGTTGTTCGAGGTTTTGGATTTCCTTGTACACCATGCTGTATGGGGTGTTGGTCTCTCTGGATAGTTCCCTGATGTAGAATGGTCTGTCTGGTTCCATCAATAGCTTTGTTATTAGCTTTGTTCTGGTCTTGGACCCGAATAAATTATACATAGAATATGTCATATGACATATAAAATAGGTCATATTATATCTTTGCGGTGTCATAGAAGTAGAGTTGTGGGGTTTGTTTTTCATCTAGTTATTATCCAAGATTACTGGTCCGCTCTCAAAGAGAACATAGGCACCTCTCGGTATCCTCCACAGCACCTGATTGAATGTCTTAACAGTGTCTTGGTTGATCTCTTCAACACCGACAAGTATTCTTCCATCATAATAGATGCCTAGGGATGTCCATTTGACTCCCTTTTCCTCGAGGGTGTCACCTAACTCTTGGATGTGCTGTATCCATTCCTCTACTATTTTCAATGGGGCAGGCGCGTGGATGAACCGTATGTTCTCGGCTATATTCTCACTGAACAGGGCTAGGATGGGTGCTGTGGTCTCCTCGCTGATGTCGGTGAGTGCAACGTAGGCTGTCCCGTTGCCCCAGTCTGGGTAATGGTATACGAAGACCTCGTTCAATCGAGGCATTTCTCCAGTTCTCATCAATGAGTCCAGCTTGGAGGCAACTGCCCAGTATTTGTTGAATGTTACACCTAGAGTCTTATTCGGGCTAGGCAGATTATCAATAATCTCGGTTGCGTCTAGAAGTTTGTCTATCCAGAAATCCCATAAGGCGTTTCTACTGTAACAGCCTCCGCTTGTTGTCTTCACTGGGACCTTAGCGTTTATGCCCTCACCTAGAATGCCACTGCTGGGGAGCGCAAAGCCATATTCAGCATCCCCTGATACACTGTATACCATATTCACTTTGACGGGGTTCCCAAGCGATAATGTGAAGCATGTTATGTTGTCGTAGCTAACGTGATCATTCAAAGTAACATGATTTATCCCAGACTTCCCTCCCCGGTCCGGATCCAGTACCACGATGGTCTCAGTGAAGTTATCCATGAAAGGAACGAGGCTTAACTCGATGCTGTAAGTGGCTTTCTCGCCCGGGCTCACAATAGTTGTCTTAGGTGGCTCTGTAGCATATGTTACTTCAACATATCCTGGGATGCCGTGGCTTAGAGCCCTCTCGGGAATAAATAGGTCTCCGAATCCCCAGGTTCTGCCTCCTATTTTGATAACTGTGTCATTGTTACTAATCGTACCGTTGATAGGTTCATTATCCCTGGTAGACCAGTATACCCCGTACAGTATGGGTACTAGTAACACAATGGCTAGAAGCAATGCAATGTTTGATGGTTTACCCACACGGTCTTTTGCCATCTCCTGAGCCGACCTGCTGGCAAACTCAATGCCGCTCCTTTTCATTTTTCTCCTCTCTTTACTCTGTTATCTCCAAGTCGAAGTGGGCGCTGGTTCCTCTCCCTAGTAGCCTTAGCTTGAGGCTCGTGAAGTGGATTCCAGTGGCTGCATCTTGTGACGCTGTTAGTGTTACCTTGAATACCGCTGTTTTCTGGCTTGAGAGCTGCATGGTATCTCGCTGTATTATGGCAGTGACCCCCGCTGGTATCTGATCCACTGATATGGTTACTGGTAGCTGCGCCTCCAATGTGGGTGCTGCCTCTACGGTGACGTTGAATGATACAGTTTTCCCTCTCCTTAGCATTATCTTTTCAGGTGCATAGCCTCTGAAGAGCAGGTCTGGTAGCGGGGCGTCTTCGAGAGCCAATGCGATCTCCCCCGTCTCGGCGTCAACCAGATAAGTTCCCGTATATCCACCGTGAACCTCAGGGCTGAACTCGTATTTTATGAGCCAGTAAACACGGGGTGTTGTCTGGTTTTCATCTGCGATGTAGAGGCGCCGGAAATCACCTGAATGATATAACTGTGTAACCCAGTCTGTTTTGATGATCCTAGGCTCAGCCAGTATCAGAGTATCAGGTGCTATTATCCTGTTCTCGGGGTCAGCGAGAGGACTGGACATTGTGATGTTGATGGCTTGTTCGCTCGTGATGTTAAACCTGTTTGAGGGTGAACCGATGTTAGTGATATTATACTGCTTGATCCTTTCCCCGGTCTCTGGGTCTAGTTCTATCCAGATTCCCTCAATTATATCACCCGAATCCTGGACATCACGAGTGCTGTCTATCGGTATCACTGTGCCTGTTTTTATCCAGTCATAGGCTTTTACCCAATAAGCTGCAATTACCGGCTTGTCATCAACAAGCTCCAGACTGATGGTTTCCAGGCTTAAATCATCAGCAAACCTTGCTTCATCGTATACGTCGATGCGGAACGACTCATTTACATTAGAACCCAGCAAAGATGTGGGATTGGATAACATTGACAATATCTCATCCTCTGATAGGGGGAACTCGTAGTCGCGGGGTGTATGATTGATTACCCGGGGGTAGACAGAGCCATAATAGGGGTACGCTGTCCTCTTCCAGTTGATGGTATCCCAGCCCCAGCTGATATAGTAGCTTGCGAGCAATTCACCCGTGTACGCGTCCACCATAAACACAGGGCTCTTCTCTGTGGGGACCCCATCAATTTGCCCCATCCCTGAAACAACTATATTCCAGTAGAGTCGGAACGGTTCATCTATGAAGATATCGCCAGATGATATCTCAAGCCCATGGCTATTTGTGGATTCTATTACCGTGTAGTCCATGGATTCGCTGAAGTATTTTACAGCCAGCTGTGCTGCCTCCTCCTGGTTTATGGTGGGTGGCTTGAACTCGGGTATGTCTGTTATCTCGTCAAAATCATTATCCGCTATCGTGGTCTTCCCGGTGTCCATAAAGACATACACCATGAAACCAACGTTTGAAATCGTGTAATTACCCGAGTGCAGTCCCCATTTTACCTCCCATCTTGGTCCACGGTCATCAAACTCAAAATATCTGAAGGTGGGCTCCGAGAGGAACGAGTTCCCTGGAGGATACTCTGTCTCAGTTATCAGCCTCTGCTCAGCTAGTGTCTCTGCGAGGGCAGGTGTCATAGATATTTGCGTAGAATTGTTCTGGTATGCCATAGATCTGAAGATATTACCCTCTTCATCGAGTTGAGCCTCGTATAATGTGTCGTCTTGTCGCCAAGTGTAGACGGTTAAGGTTGTGTTAATTAACTGGTATTCTTTTGTTCCCAGATACTCAGCTAATGTCGGTGCTTTGAGTCTTTGTTTTATTTCAAATAGTTTGATGTTTTCCTGTGTCTGGGGGTCAGTCTGGTATCGGTATATCGCTGATGCGGTTATTATGATTAGAACGATTGCTGTTAAGCCAAGTACTTGTTGTTCGCTCTTATTCAAATAGTTTCAACCCTATATGCCAGATATTTTATTATATAATACTAATACTTGGAGCATGAATTTTTTCATCCTCACATGCCCTCAACTGGGTTCATCACTCGACCCAAGAATAAGATCGAGCCAGTCTCTTTATCCCGTATCATAAAGAGGAACGATTGATCGGCTCTAAACTCTTTTACGGGGAAGCTTGCATAAAGCTCCATTACTACTCCTGTTGCCGCGGCTGCCTCTGTTCCCACCTCGTTTACCTCTATGAAAGCCTGATGAACCACTTTTTCGATAAAGAGTCCGCCATCCCTGTTTATACCTGTAAAGTTGGCGAGATCCGGTTTAAACGCGGTAGGTATTCCCATATCTGAGAGCGTGTTTTTCAGTTGATATTTGGATTCAAATTTGTATTTTGGGAGATAGGTTTCTACTTTTATCTCTCTGAGTGTGCTCATCCATGTCTTCAGATTATTATAGGTTAGCTCATTCTCGAACTCAGTCAGCGTTTGATTCTGTGGAAGAAGTAACACCATTGATAGGCTGCTGTTTTTATAGGGTAACTCGAGTATCTGTACGCCTTCTGCCTCCGTATAGTTGAGGTATTTTTTCAAGTACATCATATCTACGGTCTCGGTTTGATTGGCAGAGATATAGAATCGCTGTGGTTTGGTGTGGTTTGGGTTGAACTGGTACACCCAGTCTCCTTTGAAGTAGACCGCATTGGTTAAAACCAGTCGCACATCCGGGCTTAATGATCCCTCTGGGAAGATGTCCTTTATCCTGTTGCTTGTCTGGTTCTCAACCCATGAATTAATTGCCAATCTGGCTTCTTCAGGGTTCCCAATGAAGTCTTGTTGGTGTGCCTCGCTATGATAGAAATCTGTTAACTTTGACGCGAAGTCTTCTTCGATTGGGTACCCTGTCTGGACCCAGAGAGCGTTAGCGGTATCCAAATCACCGCTCTGCGCCTTGTTCAACGCCTCATACAACTTTCTATTCTCAAGTAGCCTCATGGTCTCATTAGTGTTGAAGCCGAAGACCCTCCGTATTTCCTCGGCTGTCTCTCCACTTGCTCCCTCATAGACCATCGAGACCGCTGTGGAGATACTGTAAGGGGAGAACAGTATATTTTCCCCATCTGTTTTTATCTGCTTGTATAGATCGAATGAGAACCTGTTGAATGCTTCAATTGTTGTGCTTTCTGGTGTTATCTGGTACCCATCTGGTATCCAAGGTCCACCATGACCAGAAGAATCTTCAATCCAATGAATCGAGACCACATCCCATTCATGGACACGTTTATGCTCATCTATCCATCCACTCAAGTGTATTTCTATCTCTGGCTTTGAGTAATCTATGTATGATGCTGTGAAGAAGCGTATCTGGGATGAATCTGTTTGATTTTCTATTGAAGAGTTCTCTGTCTCACGAATATCTTGTAGGGTTATAACGATATTATACTGGGATCCTATTGTATCAAAGTCAACCAATTCTACAATGTCATCGGGATTATCCCTGTTTACCAGATAGAATATTATCTGTTTTTCAACCGCGCCATCATTCGTTAAATCCAGCAATGAGTTGAACACAATTGGGATCATCTTCTCCTCCGGCTCCTTGAGCATGCTCATGGCTGTTACAGCCAGCATCACCACCAGTACAAAAGTCACCAGATAGTTGGTACCCTTATCACTCATGCCTCTACCTCACGCTAACCAGGTTATGTGAAATATTACTTATTTCCGGATATAATACTAGAGTTTAGAACACCCCCCCAATAACTTCGTCAAGGTTTCTTGATGAAAAACCTCTAAAATAACATAAAACTATCATGTGTCCGATATGGCGCTGGATGAAATGGACGAGGAGGTGTACTCCACCACCTTCAATGCTCTGAGACACGGCGTAAGACGAAACATACTCAGGATGCTTGAAGACAGGGAACTCACCCACACCGAGATAGCCGAACAACTCGGCATATCCAGCAGTCACCTCACGTACCACCTCGACACATTAAAAGACCTAGTCACAAAAACAGAACACGGGTACAAGCTCTCACGATTCGGAGAAGCAGCGGTCCAGATGACAAAGACCGTGGAGACCCCACCGGAGCCCCAGATCAAGCCAGAGACAAGACCCGGCTCAAAAACATCACACTGGTGTTAAGCGTCTCACTGCTGATTATAGCTGGAGCCACCGCGGGGCTTTACTTTTTGTCGTCTCAGCAGAATAAACGGGTCTCTAATCTGGGTGATATGGTTGAGAATATTGCCACACGGCTGGACCAGTACGAGACGATAGAGTCGATAATCGGGAACTCCACGAGCATCATACAAACAAATGGACTGGAGCTCACCTTCAAGACGAGCTGGATACTCAACACATTGAACCCCCGCCGGTTCATCATGATCTTTTATGTGCCCACTGATAACCAGACCCTCTGCATAGAGACCGCGTTAAACAAACCAGAAAACTTCTATTTCCCCCTGACGCTGCAGGAAGGCAACGCATACACCCCCATAGAGGGCAACACCAGTGATAGGGCTCAGCATCCTGTATTGTGGAGCATGAATGTCACGACGCGTTTTGAGACAGTCAAGATACCAGTGGACCGTGGCTGGTACTCCCTGAGCTGGGTTGGACCCGTATCTGTTGACCGTGATGGCTCAGTAACTCTGTACATTGACTGGGGCACCCATGATATATGGGAAAATGTTGATGCCAGTGTCTGGTCCTATTGTCAGCTCAGGCATAATGGATCGGTTACGCCTTTCCTCGTGGATACAATGAAGCTGTCTCATCTTAGTGTATTTTACCCCAGCGTCCTTATTGATGGATTATCGGATGGTTGAATGGTATGAGTGTATTGAATCAGGTTATTCTCTGCGTATTGCTTATGGTAACATTAATCGTAGCGGCTCTGATGGTTAGAGTCTACTCAAAAACAAGATCAAGTGAACCACAGGAACAAACAGAGCACAGACAAACTGAACACCCCATTGAGAAATCTGAACCTGATCAGGATGAGGTCTAGCAATGCCATCTAATACCACAGTATTCGGGTTGTCCACCAGTCAGACTAGATACTTGGTGGTTTTACTAATAGCCTCACTGGGGATAGTCTCTATTGGTCTCGGGCGTACGATGTTGCTGAATAGTGACCTAGAAAGCAGAGTACGTTCTGCCTCAAACAAGGTTACATCATCAATACTCATAAGCAGTCTCAGTTCTCTCAGCAACTCCTACCTGTACATCATCCAAGAAGAGGCGGTCACACTCAGAGACATCAGAACAATTATGCGCCAAGCAGACGATATCGAGGATCAAGCCAGCATATTGACCATGTTAGAACCAGAACAAGAAATACTCTGGAACCAATTTGCCCTATTCAGTTACAATGTCTACAACTTCATGTATAGAATAGATCAAGAAGTATACAGTGTAGGTGTTGTACCGAAGGACTCGATGGCTCTCACAAGCGAGCAAATAGCGGTATTCACAGAGATGAGAACCACTATCGATGCTTTCATGGTACACTCAATAGACCTTAGAGCCCTTGGAGGACGTTATAATGAAACAGCGATCTCAGAAACCTCTGTGTTACTTTCCGAGTTTCGTGACCTTTTAGATGAAGGATATAACGTCTTTAACTTATCATAGACTTTGCTTACTATCAATTAATTTAAATTGATATGAGATTCCCCGAATCAAACATCTTCATTATATTCAGATATTTCTGGGTATAATACTAAACAGTAGAATACTGGGTCTCCGTATTTTCTTCTACTTGTTTGCGCGCCTTAACCCACTTACCAACGCCATAAAGCGTCACAACCAGACTCGGGAAACCCAGATAACCAAGTGGTCTGACCAGCGTTATCATGACAAAGCCATCCTTTGCCTGCTCATGATCCACCGCCCTCCGGTTATTCAATATAATATGGACGACTCCAAACCAGCGGACATCCGCTTCAATATACTCCCTATCATTATATCCAACCCACTCATGAGTCCTATCCCCAGATTCAGTATACTCTTCAGGGTAAAGGAAGTGATTGTACCCAGCATCATCCATCATCATCAACTCCAAAACCCCATACTCGTACTCGGTGCCGTTCAGAGTTCTAACGCCCGCACATGCTTGTATCCCCTGCCCAGGGTAAACCCTGATAGCGTAGTGGAGGTAATCATTAGCTGGCACTGTTACCTCTTCATCAATTATGGTCTCTGAGCCAACATAAGCTAACAAATAGATGAATAAGCCGAGCGAAATGATGTGTCCAGCCCGTACCCACTTAAACATTCAACTTTACCTGATGATGTCCTGTGTTTAAGGATTCCCACAATTA
>CAZZFH010000060.1:0-9315 GCA_964653295.1 uncultured Candidatus Bathyarchaeia archaeon
TACCCCATCTGCCCTCAGCTTAACACGTCATTACTGAAGTATATTTACATCTCTTTCCCTCTTATATATTTAATATAACCTAAACAGTGGTTATCAATCCCCATCAGGGCTTCCGAGCCTCTCAAGACATTCATCATGCCTGTATTAGTGGGGTCCATTAGCGCTGCATCGAGCCCTGACTCCATAAGCATTGCCAAGAAGGCTTGGTTGATAATCAATCTCTGTGGCAAGCCAAAGGAGACATTGCTTAAGCCAACACAGGTCTTCACTCCCTGTGCGCCCCAGCGTTCCTTGATCGCCCGCACTGCTTCAATCACTGTATGTGCCTGTTCCTGGTTACTCCCAATCGTCATCACTAGTGGATCAATATATAGCTGTCCGAGCTCCACCCCCACGGCCTGAAGACTATCGATCAGTCGCTTGCTCTCTTCTAGGCGGTCTTCGACGGTCTTGGGCATTCCCCTAGTCCCCAAAGTGAGCCCGATAATATCAGGGTGATACTCCTCAATTAGGGGAGTCAACTGGCTCTGAAGTTCAGGATTGTTGCTGATTGAGTTGATCATTGGCCGCGCTTTACAGAGCCCTAATCCAGCAGCTACTGCCTCAGGATTAGGGCTATCAATGGAGAACCGCACCTCTTCTCCCACCTCATCATAGATCAATCCAATAACCCACTCGAGATCCTCGATTTCTCGCTTCATGCTCATAGCAGTGTTGATATCTAGTATGTCCGCCCCAGCCTCAACCTGTTCGCGAGCTAAACGACGTATGATTGCTTCATCCCTGCGATCTAGGGCCTCTCTGACTTCCTTACGCGTCGAATTCAAGACTTCACTGATAATAAGCATTTCTTTCTCCTATATACTTTCCTCGCAAGTGAGCTAGACATCCAAGAGATCAATTCTTGCAGAAGACCACACGCTCTACAAAACCCCTGATTGCTGTGTATCCTCTCTTACTTATCTCTGCGTCTACGCTTAGACATAGACCTGCCCACAAGCTACCACTTCAACTAAGCTATGACTAAACTTAGCATCACTAACCCTGCCTTTCTTGACCCTCATCCTCAACTCTGTGAGTACCTGTTGTGACTTATGGATAAGACGTTTGCTCCCAAGCTCAAATAACACTTCTCGTTCGGAGTCTTGTATGTCAGCTTTTTCTATCATTGCCATCCCGACTGCGATAGTGCCTGTTCCACATGCCTCTTCACAACCCTCCTCTCGGTAATAGGGTGTGTACATTGTTGGAAGGAATCGAAACAAAAGCCTTGCATCTCCCCCGCCCTCAGGGTGTGTGTCATACAAAGCACCGTACAAAAAAGATGCCCCTAGATTGTGTTCCTCAATAAAGGCCTCATATAATCCCTTGAGCACGTCCAGGGTCGATCTATCCTTTCTCCAGAAATCAACCTCTGGGTACTTGTTCTTGAGATCATCTACGTTAAAGACAAGCCATTCCATCCTTGAAGGCTCAATACCAACGTTTACCGCATTTACACCTCTTACTTTGATGCTGCCAACGCCGTGTCCATAACGTTTTTCCACATACGCTTGCATGTCGGTTGTTATCTTTGTTGCAACACCATTTCTGGCATCGATTTCAATTGGGAAAAGCCCCGCTTCGGTCTCAAGCGTGAATCTCGTTCTTGGTTCACTTATCCTCATACCGTAGCGGCTACCAATATCGGTCTCGATCAGAGCTTTCCCCAGTGCCTGTGTTAATCCACCGCACATGTCTATGTAGCTATTGGTGGTTATGTCTAGTATCTTAACCTTTAGGTCTCCGTCCCCGTCAGGTTTGTAGAGAATGCCAACCTCAGTTCCTCTGAGGCTCGGCCTCCGGAGCAATGATAGACCAATCTTGAGCTCTTCTCCCTCTGGTAGTTGTACACCATGAAGGAACACCACTTCATCCCACCCTGCATGTACCTTTACAAAATCGATTTTCTTGTCTCTTGCTCTACCTTGGCGTTGGTTCACGCATCTTCACCTGCCCTTTTGAGGTGCTTCTGTTCACAATCTCTCTGATGGTTTGCATAATTGATGGCTCAAGTGGTTCAGGTTGGTGATGCTCTAGAATCCACTGCACTCTTGCATTTAGTCTCTCACCTAGCGGCTTCCCTCCTGACTTAAGCCAACCATCGTAGTTATGCCGATCTAGATACTCGGGATACCAAACCTCTTCTTTGAAAAGCTTCAGGGTATGTTTGTCGCTCAGAAAGTTACCCCCCGGGCCAACCCTGTTTATCGCATCTACTGCCAATGTTTCTTCCGTAACCTCGACGCCTCTTAGGAACCGCTTAATCTCACCAATAACCTCATTTGCCAACACGATCGCCTCATAAGAAGCCGTAAGACCTGACTCCAGATAGCCAACGTCATGAATCAAATTGGTTCCAGTAAGTCCAACCAGCATCAAGGTAATTCCAACTTCCAAAGCGGCCTGCTGATCAAAGAGCTTAGCATCACTGACCCCTCCCTCGCCAAACACCGGCAATCCGTAAAAGGTAGCCATCTCTCTGATGGCTACCTCATCCAGCCAGTTCTCTGGTGCTGCATAGGAAAACGTACTGGTCTGCATGTCCATGGGAGAACTTCCCCCTCCACAGATTACGGGTGCCCCCTTATGCTTGAGTTGGCTAACAACCAGGCCGCTGAGGAATTCGGCCATGGATAGAACTACCGCACCGGCTATTGTTACAGGCGCTGAAGCCCCCATCGAAGGACCACTGACGTAAACCAGGGGAATGCCCTTCTCGGCACAGAAAAGCAGTTGTCGAGTGGCTTCGACAGTATGTCTAAGCGGAGTAGTAGGCTCTGCATAGTGAATTACAAAGGGAGCTCTCCGGAAACTTCCAACATCTCCTGCAACCGCGATGCACATCTCATAAATATCACCCAAGCCATCTACATCTAAAGCAGTAAAGATGATCGGTTTCGTGGTATTCGAAACCATCTGTTCAAAATGATGGCGATCTGCTGTTGCACTATCAACATCCGAGGCTATCCCCATTGACATGACAAAGTCGATGTTGGGCAGATAGTCACAGAGCAGTGCAGCGTTACCTATATCCTGCTTCTTGCTCTGGCGTCTCTTGCCGGAAAAAGGATCTATAGTGTTTGGCAGATCTGAGCCCGTTCCAAAATACACGTTGTGCCCCTCAAGAAACAAGGCAGGTTCTCCATTACGGCTGTAAACAACGATTCTTTTGGGGGCGCTTCGCAGGGCTTCCTCTACTAGAGAAGAGGGTATTCTCGCCAGGGTTTGATCGGTGATGTCGGCCCCAGCTTCTCCAAGTAATTTCAGGGCTTCTGGCTCAAGAAACCGTACCCCCGTTCTCTCCAACACATCCAAAACAGCCATGTGTATTCTGTAGCACTGATCCTTGGACAGCAGACTAAGCTCCGGGCGTCTCTGAACACTGAAACTGCTATTAATGCTCATCCTAACCTCATTCTCCTATAGTGACTAACATTTTATCTGACAGTTGTCCTTTCCGGGACAGGTATGTGGCTAGACTGTGAGTGCCACACGCTTCTCTTTCATCATAGCCCAAGGCTTCTCTCTCAGCAACTTGAGATTCTCCCGGAACGTCTCCATTGGTGTCCGGCCCTGGTAACGCTTCCCTTGGTGTACCCGCTTATTGTTGTAGCGCTCCATCCAGTGGTTAAGATCTTCCTGAAGCTCTCAAAACGGGAATTCTAATTGTCGTCGGACGGAGTTTTAGTTGTCGCTCATCAGTAATTGTGTAATCACTCCATTCTGGTTCTTTTCCTCCTGGAAGGGATATGCTGTGGCCACTTCTTTTCCGGGGTAGCTTATCAGGTGAAGTCGTGACTACCACAGCTTCCCAGGGGCTATCGTACTGCCAAGAACTTCAAAATTGTCATCCACCTTTTTACAAGTAAACTAGATTTGAGGAGGTTCAACCCGTACTTCGTCCCCTGTTTGAGATCAAGAACCGTTATCCGCTCAAAGCTATCAAGGAACCAAACAAAGCTACTCGCCTCCTCTTAGTTCACCACGGGAGAGATGTCAAACTCTACACCAGCCTCTTTTCCTGCTTGCTTCAGAGCCTTGACTAGTTCTTCCATCAAAGGTATACCTTCTCTAGCGTATCGCTCAGCTTGCTCAAACTCCTTCTCGCCATGTATGTAAATACGCTTATCTCCTGGAAGTCTAGGGGCATTTCTAATCTGCTGGATGAATCTATCCATAGCTCTTTCAAAATCCTGCAATGGATGAAAAGCCTCAATCTTCAAAGCAGCGAAAAAGTGGCCGATATTGGCTGGGCCACGTACACTAATACGACCAACCTTAGGCCCAAATGCAGCCCCGGAAAGAACGCCGGACAAGATATCAACTAAGAGGGCAAGACCGTATCCCTTATACCCCCTCATTACGTCGGTACCCCCGAGGGGTAAAACAACACCACCGTTAAGCACCGCCGCCGGATCCGTGGTGAGCTCCCCAGAGCTATCCATCGCCCATCCCAATGGAATCTCCTCATGTGCTTTTTCATAAACGGTAATCCGTCCTGCGGGAACAATGCTGGTAGCCATGTCCAATACATAAGGGCGTTCTTGATCAGTTGGCACAGCTACAGCAATGGGATTTGTCCCAAGGATCGCTGTCCGACCATACGTTGGAGGAACAAAGGGTTGCGAATTAGTGAGACTGATTCCGATCATATCGTGGCTCAGGGCCATCATGGCATAGTAACCCGCGATTCCAAAATGGTTACTGTTTCGCACCGTCACCACAGCGATGCCTGAATGTTCCGCCTTCTCAATGCAACTTTCCATAGCCCGATGCCCTACGACTTGCCCGAGGCCGTTCCCACCGTCAAGGACCAAAGTGGTAGCAGTCTCTTTTATCGTGGTCACCGGCGAGGTAGGATCAATTAGCTCCTGGCGTAACCGATCACCATAATAGGTGTGGAGGCGAATAATCCCATGAGAACCCACCCCTCGAAGGTCTGCGGTCACCAACACATCGGCTACAATCTCCGCATCATCAAGGGGAACACCAAATTTCTGCAAAAAGCGAGTAATGTAGCCTCTTAGATCTTCTGCCTGATATAGATAAACTCTCATACTCTACGTCTCCTTTGTTCATTGTGTATGGTATTCTCTTCCTGACGGAAAAACTCCTAGAATATCTAACGTTACCAGCGGTTGACCCAATTTCTTGGTTCCCCCCCATGGAACACACGCAGAATCTCCTTGATGCACTTTGCTCGCAGTTCCAGCACTGCTTCATCAGAATACCATGCTGAGTGCGGTGTCAGAATAACATTATCAAACGTTAAACCTTCATCGTCTTTGGCGATGGGCTCCTCATACCATACGTCAAACGCTGCTGAAGCAATCGTCCCATCTTGTAGTGCTGCTATCAGCGGTTCGTGCTGGAAACCTGCGGCACGAGCAGTATTCACCAAAATGAGCCCTCTCTTGGCTTGAGCCATGATACCAGCGTCAATCATGCCTTTGGTCTCCTGCGTAAGACAATAGTGGCACGAAATCATGTCAGAGCGTTTGAAAACTTCCTCCAGCGAAACTAACTTGACTCCATATGGGGCTGCCTGTGCCTGTGATACGTATGGATCGTAAGCAATCATTTCCATATCGAACCCCCGCATCTTCCTTGCCAAGGCTCGGGCAATACGACCAAACCCAATGATACCCAGTACCGGGTTATTGCCCCTCCTCATCGGAGGACACAGGTGCAAGTTCCATTTGCCCTGATGCACAGCAATATCCTGCAGTTTGATCTTGCGCCAGCAGGTTAGCAGCATAGCCGCTGCATGTGTGGCGACCTCGTCAGTACAGTAATCAGGGCAATTGGCCACATAGATGTGCTGCTCCTTGGCAGCCTGCAAGTCAATGTGGTCGTAGCCAACCGACTGGCAGACAATCAACCTCAGCTTGGGCAACGCCTCTATAATTTGGCGCGTAATAAGTGAGTCATATAGCTCAATAGCATCAGCATCCTTGGCCATAGTGATAATTTCATCCTCATTTGGCAGCACACCAATCTCCGTCCGATTGCCCACGATCTCGATACCTTCCGGATCAAGGGACTGATGTTCAACAGTGAGTTCTTCTTCCCACGGATGATCTACAACAACTACCTTCATGAAGAACCTCCTTCTCTGGTTTGCACTACATCATCCACCTTTTCGGCTCTTATGAGCATTGCTTGCTCCCTTTTCAGCTTCATTCTGAGGGCAAACTGTTCTCATTGGATTGCAGAGATTGCCAAGGATGACTGCCTTAGAGTGTGAAGTTACCTTACCTTCCAGATTCTTTGCATCTAGAATATTGTTTTCCTCTTTTTTAACCTCAGCAAGGATGGGAATACATTTAGCTACAATGACTAGAATCGCAACAAGTTGCATAATGAGGGCTAGGAATCAACGCTTCCTCACCTTGTTCGAGAAGCGTCCGGACAGCAATGTAGACTCCCTGTTGTACACCGACAATAACTATTTTCTCAGTCTCAGGATCATAATACACGCTGTTCCTCTCCTCTAGTTTTCTAGAAATGAGAAACCTTGACTACTTTGGGCCATAATAACTTGTACAATATGTGAAACGAGCATCAAGTGCCTTATGAGTGTGATCGACAACAAAGTTGGGCATCTGGATATCTGGTTCGGCAGCTAGTGAATTGATGAGACTCTTCTACCCCTTCATCCATTTCATGATCTATTCACGCTTGCTAAAGGGCAATCTCACTATCTGTTTGGCAACGGTCTCTTTCCTCATCATATGCTACCTTTTATGATTATGCAAGACGTACTCTGGGATTCACAAAAGTATATAGTATATCCACAACTATGTTGATCAAAGTGTAGATAATGGCCACGATGGTCGTGAAGCCTAAGATCGGCTGATAGTCAAGGTGTAAGACAGCGTTAACTGCATATAAACCAATGCCAGGCCAGGAGAAAATAGTTTCTGTCAGAATGGCTCCCGCCATTAGGCGACCAAAAAGAACCCCAGCAAGAGTAATTACAGGTGCTATGGCATTCTTTAGAGCGTGTTTGTAGATGACAGCAGATTCATGGAGCCCCTTAGCTCTACTGGTTGTAATGTAATCCTGCCTTAGAACTTCCAACATGCTTGCTCTAGTCATCCTGGTAACCTGTCCCATGATACAAAACCCCAGGGTGAATGCAGGGAGTAATATGTGCCACAGACTACTCCCTAAAGCAGACCAATCCCCTGCCAATAAGCTGTCCAAGATGTAAAGGCCTGTATAAGAAGGAGGAGGCGTTACACTGAGAGACAATCGCCCTCCTGCTGGGAACCACCCCAGCTGCAGATAGAAAAAGAGCAGCATGAGCAAACCGAGCCAAAATACAGGGATAGATACTCCACTCAAGGAGAAAATTCTAACAAAATGATCCGTTAATGAGTTTCTCCTTGTTGACGATATAATCCCTAATGGAATACCTATAATGAAACTAAAGCATAGCGCAAGCAGCGTTAGCTCAAGAGTGGCAGGAAAGTGGTCCCTAAAGTCTTCTACTATGGAGCGATTTGTTCGCATAGACGTCCCGAAGTCGCCTCTTGCTAAGCTTGCAAGATATACACAATATTGGATCGGCAAAGGTTTATCTAAACCCAGCTTATGCTCTAGCTCCTCTGCTTTCGCCACAGTGTAGTGCGGACCCAATATTAGAGCTACAGGGTCACCAGGCGCTACACGGGAGATAAGAAATGTTATTATAGTAACACCAATTACGACCAAAATACTTGCAAACACTCTTCTTATTATGTAACTCCCTATCCCTAGTCTCATGGACCGTTATCCTCGCCCTAAAAGATTCCCACTTCTTGGGTAAGCTCTGCCCAAGAAGTGGGAATTCGTATCAGTCTCCCTTTGTCGTGTTGGTCTCGCAGAAATGCGAATGGGTAAAGGAATCATAGTAGAATCCTTCAATCCAGTCTCTCATGGCAAATGGGTGGCCAAGCGTATAGAGAGGGATATAGATGGCCTCATCAACGATGATCTTGTCGATCATTTGATAGTGCCTTCTGCGCTCCTCTTGATCGGTAATGCTTCTAGCTTTGTTCAAAGCATCCACTACTCTATCGTCAATCCAATGTGATCCATTCCAACCCCCTGACGATCTAAGGCCATCCGCCAGCCAACCAAGGATATCCTCAGGATCAGGGAAAACTGCTGTCCAGACCATCAGGGACAGGCCATACCCCCCACTCTCCTGCATTTCAATCTGCGTCGAGAAAGCAACCTTTTTCAGCTCAACCTTGATTCCAATCTCTGCTAAATAGCTCTTGATGAGCGTTGCCACATCCTCAAAGGTAGCCCTTCGCTCAAGAGAGAACGTGAGTTGTGTGGTAAATCCATCTGGATAGCCAGCCTCTTTCAAGAGTTCTCTTGCCTTGTCGAGATCCTGCCTGTACCTAAAAAGATCGGGGCTATAGCTCAACATGCCCTTTGGAGACAGGCCACGGAGCTCTTCCGCAAAGCCCATTTCGGCATATTCGATGCAGTCCTCGTAGTTAATGGCGTAGGCTATCGCTTGTCTGACCTTAGGGTTGTCAAGAGGCGATTGAGTAACATCCATCGTAAGGTAGGTAATCTTAGGGATTGCGAAGTTGACCACATTGATTCCAGGCTTTCCATGCAAATCGATGAACTGGTCCATCGTGAGTTTCTCTACGATATCAACATCCCCTCTCTCCAGCATCATTGCCGCTGTGCCAGGGTCCGTGACAAGCTTAAAGATCACCTTATCAACTCTGGGTTTGCTTTCTTCTAGCCAGTATTCGCCAAACTCTCTGAATAGGATCCTGTCACCATGGATCCATTCAACAAGCTCGAAGGGGCCAGTTCCACACTCATGGTCATGTAACCATTTCAGAGCCCAAGGATCATCGTCAGCAGCATGTGCCCTAACGTATGCTGGATTTACGATCTTATAGGCATCAGTGATCAAATCGACAAGGAACAAGGCCCAAGGTTCCTTGAAGGTGAATTTAACTGTATACTCGCCTATTACTTCAATAGTGTCTTCCGTCGCATAGTTTGAGTAGTAGCCGTAAGCTGTTCGCCCAACCCTTAACATCCTGTCAAAGGAGTATTTCACAGCATCAGCAGTAAAGGGTGTACCATCGTGGAATTTTATACCCTCTCGGAGGTAAAGTGTATACTCCTGGAAATCCGGTGATATTGCCCACCCTTTAGCCAAGCTGGGAATTACCTTCCCTTCTCTGTCTACTGTAGTCAGGGTATTATAAACCATGGCCATGAGATGACCTGATTCACTGTCGCCAGAAG
>CAZZFH010000061.1:0-9302 GCA_964653295.1 uncultured Candidatus Bathyarchaeia archaeon
TGTTCAACCAGAAAGGCATGAAGAAGGGTAACCTTACTCAGGCAATAGAGGAAGCCATGTTGCTCTGGGTGGAGAAAACCGAAGATCAAGACGAAGCCAAGTGATAAGTATTATATAAATGTAAAGGCGGAGTGATTGTGAGCGATAAGAAGGTTAAGGCTGAGGAAACTGTGATGGATGAGTTTCAGTGCTTGATGAGTATTCCTAATCTGGGTGATTATGTGGACCGGTGGATAGCTCTTGTTGGGGATGAGGTCGTTGCTGTTGGGGATACTGGTGCCGAGGTGTACCGTGTTTCTAGGGAGAAGTACCCTGAGGCGATGCCTATGGTGTTGAAGGTGCCTTCAGACAGGGTTATGCTGCTTTAGTGGGTGGTTTTTTGAATTTTACTCACCTTGGTCGGAGGCGAAAGGTTCTCTGTAGGTATCTTTCGTATCAGAACAAGGCGGGTAATTGGCTTAGGTTGCCTTTGATCCGTGTTGATTTGAGGAATGGGGATGAGGCTATGTCAACGGTTGCGTTGATTGACTCTGGTGCTACTGCGACTTTTATTCCGTACGAGATTGCGGTTGATATTCTGGGGTTGAAGGTTGTGAAGGATGATGTTCCTGTTACTGGGGCTGGTTCTACTTTTCCTAATATGTTGATGAATATTGAGGGGATTACTATCAAGAAGGGTGTGAATGCTATTTGTTTGTTGGAGGATGTTTTGGTGCATGTGCCTAAGCCTCCTGCTGAGATTCCTTACTGTGTGCTTGGTCGTGATACTATTTTCAAGCTTTATGAGATTACTTTCAGAGAGAATGAGGGTAAATTCCTGTTACGTAGGGCTTAGTTTTTTGTGATTTTTGATGCTTATGGGGTTTTGGGCATGTTTATGTATGTGTACACATATGTATATGTGTGACATCTAAGAATATTTCCTTGACAGAGGATGTGTATGAGATGCTCTCAAAGCTGAAACTTGAGGGTGAGAGCTTCAGTGATGCGATTCGTAGATTGGCTAAGAGGAGTAGGCTCAGTGAGTGTGCTGGTCTTTGGGCTGATATGGGTGATGAGGAGTATCAGGCTATTCGGTCTGGGTCTTTGAAGGCTAGGGCTGTTTTTAATGAGTCTGTGAGGGGTCGTGTTGAGGCTTCTTGATACTTGTTTTTTGATTGATTTGCTTCGGGGTGATCTTGGGGCGGTGAGGGTTGCCGAGGGGCTTGATGGTGCTGCTACGACGGCTGTTAATGTTTATGAGTTGTTTTTTGGGGTCGAGTATGGTGCGGGTGATCGTTTGGGTCGTCGTGGTGAGGCTGCTGCTCTTGTTGAGAGGTTGGAGGTGTTGCCGTTGGATGTTGAGTCTGCGGTGTCTGCTGCTGGTCTTATGAGTGGTCTTTATCGTGGGGGTATGTCTGTGTATGCTTTGGATGTGTTTACTGCGGCTATTGGGTTAAGGCATGGGTGTAAGACTGTGGTTACTCGGAATACTCGGCATTTTGAGAGGTTCCCGGGGATTAGTGTAGAGGTTTATTGAATCTGTATCCTTTTTGAAATAGGGTTTAGCTTTTATACAGTCTGTGGTGTTTCATCGTTTAGGTGCGACTTTTTAGTGCCCATTGTATTCCTGGGTGGTCTCGGATATCTGGGTGTATCTTACTTGTTTCAAGTAGCTCTGGTTTGAACTGTTTTTTCTCGTAGAAGATTTGTATGCACTGTTTCTCGTTTTCCGTTAAACCCTCTATTATTTTAATGATGAAATTTGATGCTTTTTGTCTAATTTCTTCTATATTCTGTTTTTCTGCTTGGCTTGTTACTGATCTGATTCTTTGGTCATATGGTATGGTTTCTATTATTTTTCTTGATTTGATTTTTGTTATGGGTTGTTTTAAGCTCATCAGGCTCTCGATGATGGTGCATTTTCTGAGTGTATCCATGTCTGGGTCCGTTTTTGATATGGCGCTGACATCGTAGAGGTCTCTGGGGGTTGCTCTGTCTAGTAGTGTGACGAGTTTGTTGGCGTAGATTTCTTCGTGTTTTGGGGTTTTTACTTTGAACTTATTTTCTTTACCTATGTGTTTGAAATCTAAGTAGGTGTCGTTGGCGAGTATGGGTATGCGTTTCATGTATCCTGTTTCTATTTTGAATGTGTCTGAGGTGTTTTGGTGGTTGGTGTATTTGATGGTGAATCTGCAAAGCGGGTATGATGGGTCTATCTTGATGTTTTGGTCTTTGTATCCTTGGGAGTTGAGGATCTGTTTGATTGTTTCATCTATCTCTTCTCTTATTTCTCCCCAGTCTGTTTGTTCTCCTTGGTGCCTGTAATTAAAGTCTATGTCTACGCTTAGGCGTTGTATTTCTTGGAAGTGGATGAAGTTTAGCGCTGTGCCACCGTAGAGGGATAGGCGTTCTCTGAGGAATGGTATTTGGGTTATTCTTTCAAGGGTGTCGCTGATTCTGCATACTTTTTCTAGCTGCGTGGGGTCGTAGGGGTGTACTGATTGTAGGTAGCGGTAATCATAGCTCATCTTAGATGCCTCTGAGATAGTTGTTGAAGTCTGGGTGGATATAGAGCATCCATTTCGTGTTGAGGGGACCTTTTCGGTTTTTATCCATATATTCGGGTTGTCCCTTTACCATTTCTTGGATTTCATGGGTTACTAGTTCTGGTAGGTGCCTGTGGTAGATGCTGGTGTCTCTAAGGAGTTCTAGGATGTATCCTGTTTTTCTTGTGAGTATCTGGATGTCCTTTTTTTCCAGTATCTCAGGTATTTTTTCGTATTCTATTCCGCCCAGTGATTCTAGGCTTTTTAGTGATTGCTCCCAGCCTCCCACATATGTTGGGTTTTCTATGAGTTCTACAAGCAGGCGTTCTTTGCCACATACTTTGATTTTGTGTCCTCTGTGGTTTATGGTTTGAATGTTTGTTTCTGTGTCTTGTGTGTAGATGGGTGTGTATGTGATGCCGTTGTAGGTGAATTCTCTGAAGCGGTTTTCTGGCTTTGTGCAGATATGTGTCTGTGTTCTCATGCTGTAGGCTGAGCCGTACAGGGTTAAGGCGGTGTAGTATCCTAGATAGTATGGTGTTCTGATTTTTGATGCTACGATTACTGGGTCTGCGACAGGTTTTTCCGTGATGGGGTCGATGGCGGTGTAAAGTCCTCGTCTGATTCTGTCTAGTTTGTTTGCGTCTAGTAGGGGTGTTATGATTTTATCGTAGGTATATTTGTTTATCTTTTTCTCGGTTTGGCTGAGTTTGTTGGTTATTTCTTGTACTGTTGCTGTGTTTGTTTGGAGGAGCCATGTGTATGTTTCGTCGAGGTTTGTTTTGCTCATTTTGATCATTATACCCCTTTTTATGGAGTATTATTCTCATTCCTGTAAATAATTATTTCTGTTATTGTATGTTATACCCCGTTTATTGGAGTATTATGATCAATAGAAGGAATGGTTATTTTTCTTTTAGTGTTTCTTGGATGGTGCTGGTGTGTGGGTTATTCATTATTTCGTGGTGGTTAATTAGATATACTTTGTTTGTTGTTTTTGTTTTATGGGGTCTGTTGATTATTTGGAGATGCATATCGATAAGGTTCTTGGGTTTGAGGAATGTTTTGGTTTGAGGTTTTGTGATAGGGGGCTTTTGTTGGCTGCTCTTGATCATAGTGGTTTTGGTTCTGATCGGAAGAAGTGTTTGGCTTTGGCTGGTGATGCTTTGCTGGATTTTATCTTGTATGATTTTCTTATTGGTCGTGGTGGGTATTCTAAGGGTATGATGGATGGGGTTCGTGGTAGGTTGAATACTGATGTTAGTTTGGCTGTTATTGGTCGGGGGATGGGTTTGGGGGAGTTTATTGTTTTCCCTGATAGTGCTACTGAGGCGGAAATTGAGTCTGGGAAGTCTTATTATAATGATACTTTGGAGGCTTTGGTGTATGTGGTTATGAAGGATATGGGTTTAGAGGCTGCCTCCCGGTTTGTATTAGAACATATAATTTCTAAACTAGCGATTAACGAGTAGAATGTTCAGTTTCTTTTTTCTGGTATGCTTGTTTGATTAGTGGCATTATTTTGTCTAGGTCTGTGTTTGGTTTGATGGTTAGTTCATAGTCTCCTGATGCCCAGTGTCCTATTCCTGTCATGTCTCTTGCTAGGTTGTATGGGTCGTTTAGTGTTCCCGTTGGTAGTGCTAGTGTGAGTTTGAGTTGTGATCGTTGGAATACTACTGCGACTATGTTGCTGTTTTGGGCTTTGAAGACCATGTAGAGTTTGTTTGCTTGGGTTTCGATGTCTGGTCCTAGGTTTTGTATTCTTTCTTTGAGTTCTTGGTATTTTTCTTGGAGTTCATCCGTGGTTTTCTGCGTGTGATCTTGTTCTCTGTAGACTTTGATTTCTTTTGCTACTTTTTGGGCTATTGTGTTGGGTTTAGTAATTGCGGTTATAGATGCTGCATTGGGGCTGGTTTCTATTTGGTTGTAGATTATTGTGTTGTTTTCGTATTGGTGTATTTCCCAGAGTTCGAAGGGTAGGTCTTGGAAGTTGGTTGCTTGTTGTTGGTAGCGGTTGTATTGTGGTGAGATGAATATTACTCTGCTCTGGGTCCAGTCTATGTCTTTTTTTCCGAAGGTCTTGTTTTTTATTTGGTTGTATTCTAGGATGAAGTCTGCTTGGTTGTTGAGTAGTAGGTTTAGGTAGGCGTATCCTTGGTCTATTACGCTGAAGTTTTGGGTTTTTTTGTACTCGATTATTGTGAATGCTTCTGTGTCTGGATTATAGGCTAGGGTGTCGATTCTGAGGTTGTTGAGGGCGAGCTCGCTCTTCACAAATTGTAATCCGAATAGGGTTTCTAGGTTTTGTTCTGTGGTTTTTTGTATTTCTCTTTCTGTTTTGAATGGTTTCTCATATAGCTGTGTTAGTTTTTCTGCTTTTCTTGTGAAGAGCTTCATGTTTATACGTTGATGTGAAGGTAAATTAGGTTTATTCTTCTTCTAGTGTTTCTTGGATTGCTTTGAATTGTTCTAGGGCGTCTTCTAGGTTTTCGATTATTTCTGCTGCTAGTATTTCTGGTGGTGGTAGGTTTTCTAGTTCTGTCAGGGAATCGTCTTTGATCCATGTGATGTCTAGGTTGGCTTTGTCTCGTTGTGTGAGTTCTTGGTAGGTGAATGGTTTGAAGCGTTCTGTCTCGGTTCTTTGGTGTCTGTTTTCTGGGTTGTAGCATTTGATGAAGTCTTCTAGGTCGCTGGTGCTGAGTGGGTTTGTTTTTAGTGTGAAGTGTTTGTTTGTTCTGAGATCGTATATCCAGAGTTTTTCTGTTTGGGGGTTTGGTGAGCCTGGTCTGTTGTCGAAGAATAGTACGTTTGCTTTGACTCCTTGGGCGTAGAAGACGCCTGTGGGTAGTCTTAGGAGTGTGTGGCAGTCTGTGTCGTGGAGGAGTCTTTTTCTTACTGTTTCTCCTGCTCCTCCTTCGAATAGTACGTTGTCTGGTACTACTATGGCTGTTCTTCCTGTGGTTTTGAGTAGGCTTTTGACGTGTTGCAGGAAGTTGAGTTGTTTGTTGCTTGTGGTTGCCCAGAAGTCTGGTCTCTCATAGTCTTGTTTTTCCTTAGATGCTCCATTTTCGTTGTAGACTGTTATGCTGCTTTTTCTTCCGAATGGTGGATTTGTGAGTACTATGTCGTAGTAGGTCCCGGGGTGTTTTGCTAGGCTATCGTCTACCTCTATTGGTCCTTTGATGTTTCCAGTTGCATCTTGGACGTAGCGTCCATCTATCCCATGAAGATACAGATTCATTCGACATAATCTAGCCGTATCTTGTACAATCTCGTAACCATGGAAGGTGTCGTATTTTAGGAAATCTTTCTCTTCGCGGTTTAGGTCGTATTTTTCTGAGATGTATTTGTGGGCTGCGATGAAGAATCCGCCTGTACCTGCCGCTGGGTCGCTGATGATTTCTTTGGGTTGTGGGTTGATGACCGTGACCATTGCTTGGATTAGTGGTCTTGGCGTGAAGTATTGTCCTGCTCCTGATTTGGTGTCTTCTGCGTTTTTCTGGAGGAGTCCTTCGTAGATTGCTCCTTTTACGTCTATGGGGAGTCCGTACCATGTTTCTTCGTTGATGAGGGTGATGAGGCGTCTGAGTTTTGCTGGGTCTCGTATCTTGTTGCTGCTCTTGCGGAATATGTCTCCTAGCATTCCTTTTTTGTTTCCGAGTTGGGCTAGTATTTTTCGGTATGTTTCTTCGAGTTCTTGTCCTTCGAGTTTTTCTAGAGTGTTCCAGCTGAACTCGTCTGGTATGATGTTTGGGTTGTTGTATGGTGGTTTGGTTTGTTCGTCCGCCATTTTTAGGAATAGTAGATAGGTTAGCTGTTCTACGTAGTCACCATAGCTTACTCCATCGTCTCTTAATACATCACAATAGTTCCATAGCTTCTGTACTATGCCTGCTTCTTCTCCAGCCATTAAATCAACTTCCTCTGTTTGGTTTTCTGAGCCTTAATACGTTCAAGTAGAACACTCGCAGACTCATCACGAGGATCTTGAGGAACAAGTTTACCTTTAAACGCTTGACTTAATATAGATTGTTTTAAAACTTTTTCACGATTTATCTGTTCTTTTAAGTTCAGTGATTCGACTATTGAAAATGCTTGTTCAAGAATTTCGACAATTCTTTTTTGTTCCTCATTTGAACATATTGATATTTGAAGACCTCTAATATGAGTTAAATTGACTCTTGGTCGTGTTGTACCTTTTACTTTTGAAGCTAATTGATTAATTACTATTTTTGAATTAAATAAATAAGTTAGATATTTTTTATCAATTAATTTATTTAAATTTCTTATTCTAACAATATCAGCAACTATTATTCCATCATCAATATACTCTGGAACAATACACGTCCTTCCTAATGGGGCACCCAATTTAGTAATCACAATCTGACCTTTTGAATAATTATGTCTCTTTAATTCTTCTGCTTTTTCTTTAGTAATATATTTTATATTTTTATTTATGAACTTGTTTCTCTCCACATTTTGAATTCGTATTATTGGCACTCCCGAATTTGTATAATCTGATGTTTTTAAATTTGAGCCAAATGGACCATCAACTATATCATCTTTAGGATATTCTACCAATTTACTCATTTGAACATAAGTCCAATATTCCGGCAAGTCTGGAAATTTAAAATCATTGTATACATTATTATACTGTGAGTCTTTTCTTTGTTTTAAATTTAGTATTTCTTTAAAGTCACTTTCATTTTTTGATAGATTCATTTTTCTCCATTTTTCTGTTAGTTTTCCTGTGTAGGCTTGTTTTAGAGTTGTTTGTCGGTATTGTTCTAGTTGGGTTTGGGCTGTTTGGAGGCTTCGTACTGCTGCGTCCAGTTGGCTGAAAAGCTCCTCAACCCGACCAACAATACGAACCTGCTCATTAAAAGGAGGAAGAGGGAAAAATAGAGGTTCAATATCTTTATTGTTGATCTGGGGAACATTTGAACCGCTGCTAATTGTAGATAAATCAAAAGAAGATAAATAATAAAATACAAATTTGGATGAAATAAGAATTGGAGTTAATCCCATAATGTTTGTATCATATGCTGAGTCTTTTGATAAAATCCTTTTTTTATTAGTCTTTATAGCTCCGCCTCTTTTTGGAAAAATAATTGTATCTTTTTGAACAATATTAATATGTAATCTTTTAATGTTTTCTTTATTTAACTTAATTTTTGAATCATTCATAAAAAAATCATTTTGAATATTATTCATATCTCCTACTTTAAAAAAAGGTATATTTCCATCATTTTTAACTTTATTAAGTTCTTTAGGAGTTTTACCGTTGTTTATTTCACATACTTGATCTATTGTAGTTTTTATCCAACTTTCAGGTATGATTTTAGTGTTCATTAATTATTTAGCACCGTATTGAGTTCGTTTAGTATTGGATTGAGTTCTTCTCCGAATAGCTTGTAGGCGTGATGGAGTCCTCCTTTCTGGTTGAATGGGACGTTATCAAAGTCATCACGTATTATCTCCACACTGGTCTTAATCTGATCCTTAATCATAACAAGCCATGTAAATTGCTCCTCGGTAAAGACCTTACCAGACTTCTCCTGAGTGGCTAACCACTCATTAAACCTTCGATCCACTATATCCCCATAAGGCTCCAACACCTCAACTTCATCCAAAGCAAACCTAACAAGCTGAACAACATCAGCAAACAACCGCTCCACACGAACCCCCCTAACCCTATCCTCCTCAAGCACCCTAAACGCCCTCCAAAGATTACCCAAACCCATAGGAGGCTCCTCCACAGCATCAGCCAACTCACGAACAGCCTCATAACTCAAATGACGGCTACCAAAAGGCTGATTATACAAAATCTGAAGAGCATCCAACTCATCACGCTTCTCCACAAGCATACTCCTAAACGCATCCACCAACCCCTGCGCCTTCTCCTTAGCAGCAGCATCAAACCCAGCACCAATCAACACATCCTGACTCACAGTATCAATCGTCTGCTCATTCTTACGCTTCACATCAAGAATAGCATCAAGAACCCTACGCCTAATGAACGGCTTACACGCCTCCTCCGCAAGCTCCTCATACGCCTTCTTCAACTGATCCTCACTCGGCTCATCAACACCAAACAACTCCTGAGCTTTCTCAATACGTGTATCAGGATCAACAGCCCTAAACAGACTCCGACTCATATCCGACAAGCTAAGACCCGTCTCTCTCTCGATCACAGCCCGCTCCTCAGGACTCAACCTATTATTAAGCCTCGAAAGCCTGTTACCGAGACTCATCAAAGAGTCCTCATCCCTAGCCCCGCTGGAGATAGCAAAAAACAACCTATCAAAGGGAATACCCTTCTTCCGTTCCAGCGGTCTGGAGTCTGTCTTATCGCTCTCACAGACCCCAACCGCGTCAACGATCACAAAATGGTCCTTAACCGCACCCGGAGTAACGCGCCTTAACTCCTCAGGATTTATAATCCTTGTACCCCTGCCCTTCATCTGCTCAAAATAAACGCGACTTTTAACATCCCTCATAAACAGCAGACACTCAACAGGCTTGATGTCCGTACCAGTACTAATCATATCAACCGAGACCACAATCCTTGGATAATACACAGTCTTAAACTGCTGAATCAAAGTCTCAGGCTTAACACCAGTCGTCTTATACGTAATCTTCTCACAGAAATCATTACCACGACCAAACTCCTCACGCACAATATGCAAAATATCCTCAGCATGATTATCATCCTTCGCAAAAATAATGGTCTTGGGAACCTCCTCTCTACCCGGAAAAATCTCAGGCAACCGG
>CAZZFH010000062.1:0-9300 GCA_964653295.1 uncultured Candidatus Bathyarchaeia archaeon
CATATCATCAACAGAGCTATACTGGGACCCAGAAGCGATATGGGGAGAAGCAGTATCTTCTATACTGAACTCTGAGTCCCCAAAATGCCCCCACGCGACATCGAATCCTTGGAGCGCTGCCCAAGCATCAGTGGTGCTACGACTCATCCCAAGGGGTTCATAGACCTGGGTCTTCATCCAGTGTTCAAAGCTCTGCCCTGTGATCTCTTGGAGTGCAGTTGCCACAAGGTCGAATCCGAGGTTTGAATACGAGAAACGGGTGCCAACGGGGTACTTTTGCCACATCTTGTTTATCCTGCCTATGTATTCGTCATAGCCGCAGAAGCCATCCCCTGATATCCTGATGTCACCGTTATGCTGGAGTCCTGCCCAGTGGGTCAAAAGGTGTCGGAAGGTTATCTTCTCTCGTTGGTCGCTTCCATATCTTGTCTTCCAGTTGAACCCGGGGTAGTAATCAATCAGCCTGTCATCTAGATTTACTAGACCTGCTTGGACTGCTCTCAGGAACGCCGTGGCTGTATATGCTTTGGAGAGGGAGCCGATCATGAAGAGGGTGTTTGATGTGACTGGTGTCTCATCGTGGTCTGCGTAGCCATAGCCCTGTGACCAGAGGGCTCCTGTTTTACCTGTTATTGCTACTGTGAATCCGTTTATCTTGTGCTGGTCTTTCCACTCTGGTATCTTGGTCTTTAACTGGTCTAATAGGGGGGATATCTCAGGGTCCATGGCGTAATTATCGTTGTTTGCCTTATAACCTGAACTCAAATCATGTAGTCACAAATTGTGACCCAATAAGGAATGTTTACTTTTCTTCCGATTTGCTCGCTAGATAATAAACCAGTAACACGCCGATCAGGGTCACAACTGATGCAAAAACTAGAGCCCCACGTGACCCGAGGTTCTCAGCGATCAACCCCAGAATCAAGGGATTAATGATCCCGCTGAGGTTACCAAACATAGAGAAAACCGCCATAGCAGTTCCCCTATAGTCCTCTTCAGAGTTCTGAGCAACATAGACGTTTCCAGATGTCAGATAGATCCCGTAGGCTATGCCTTGGATCCCCATGAGGATGCTGACATATGTCAGTAGGGTTGACTGGGAGACCCCAAAGATCATGATAGATGAGAGAATCAACCCAGAGATCATGAGGTAGAGGGCGCGAATATGCTTGGTCAGGGCTCCTACTGGAAGCCTAACAACTGTGCTTGCTAATCCACGTGAGGTGAAACTTGTGCCTATCTGGGATTCATCGAAACCTATGCTTGCTCCATAGACCGGGAAAAACAGGGTTAGGGCGTTGAACATTAATGAGTTTAGGAAGTTGGCTACTCCTGCTGCCAGTATTTTTCGGTCTCGGATTATAGAGGAGAGGGTTAGATTCTCTCTGGGGGCTGCGTTGAGGGTTTGGCGTTGTTTCTCATGCACAAGCAAGAATAATAGTAGGCTCAATGCTCCGAATGCTGCGCTGATGATGAAGCTGACCTGTGATCCATAGAGTTTGGCTGTGAATCCCCCTATCAATGGTCCTATGGTGAATCCTATCCCCATGGAGGTCATGTACATTCCCTGTGCCGTGTTCCTGAACTCTGGTTCAGCTGTCTCGGACATCAAGAGGAAACCGTTACCAAATATCATGCCTACTGCAAGCCCCAGCAGTATCCTGATAGGGTACAGGTGGAGAGGGGATGATGCGAAAATATAGGAAATGGGAACCAGAATGAACAGGGCTAATCCGGGGATCATCAGGCTTTTTCGCCCATACTTATCTGAGAGCCGGCCCAAGGGCAATGAGAATATGAGCATGGTGAGGGCTGCGACAGAGCCATAGGAGCCTAGCATGCTTAGGCTGGCTCCGACTCGTTGGGCAAACCCGGGGAAGATGGGAATCACAGTGCTGTGGCTGGCGTCTGCGAAGAAGATTGCCAGACTGATGAGTGCTATCTCTCTTGTTATCCCGGGTCGAGTTGTTTTCATTCAGTCTCCAATTGGGCTCATGTTACTAAAATTGATGTTGTTTACTCGAAGAGGGCGTATATCACGGTTAGACTGGTCCCGGCGAGGACGGGTATGATTATAGTGTAGAAGAATGAATCTGTCTCCATAACAATAGCAGCTCCCCACGCCGCCAACCAGAGTACAATGTGCCCGATGATCGTGCCCTTCTTCTTGCTGTAATGCAGAACAGCTCTACTGTAGCTACCTGTTCTCAACAGTAGATTATACGCTGATTTTCCTAGCTTTGAGAGGCTGTATTTGCCTTCTCGTTGTTCAAGGAATGGTTCAAGGCTCTTCAGATGGTAACTGAGGCTGGGGCTATCGGGGAAATTGACTGATTTCTTTATCTCGGTGAAGGTTGCGTATCCAACTTCCCCCGTGTATCTTAGTATGTCTCTTCTTTTCTGGTGGTCTAGGGCTTTGAATACCGCTTCTTCGAGGCTTTCTATTCTCTCTTCATCGCTCTCCATCATTATCCCCTGAGTTCTTTCAACCTTCACTGGAATTTAAATGGCTTAGTGAAGGGGATTTTAGTAAAAACAATTATACTTGATTTTACCCTGAAAATTGTGGATATAACCAATCTAAGCTTCACTAAATATACCATTGGATTTTTTATTCTAGTACACTGTATCAGTTCGTTTCCGGGTGATAACGCTTGAGTACTGAAATGGGACGCTCTGGGTATCTCAGACAGATGGTATCACCCTTCAGTAACAAGGGCTTCTCACTACTGTTCCTGACTACAATCTCGGCCTCACTTGGGGACATGTTTATGGATGTCTCATCAGGTTGGCTGGTGCTTGAACTAACCAACTCACCCCTCTCATTGGGCTTGTTCTGGGCAGTCCGGTCCTCGCCAAACCTCATACTCGGTATGGTTGGTGGTGCGACAGCGGATAAGATGGACAGGAGAAGGCTGATGATAATCTGTTACATTCTTTACGTGTTTTGTGGTATCATCTTCGGCGTCTTAATCATCTCTGGTATAATCCAGCTATACCACGCACTCGCCCTGATATTCATAAGAGGAATCATTAGGACCTTCGAGAACCCAGCACGCCAATCATTCATAGTAGATATTGTTGGTAGGGAAAACGCGATGAATGGGATATCCCTCAACGCAGTAGGCATGAGGGGGATCGGAATAGTGGGCGGCGCGTTGGCTGGTCTGATAATAGAGTTTTATGGTAAGGAGTGGCCATTCTTCGCGCTCTCAGGGTTGTTCATGGTCTCGATCTTGCTAGTGGGTTCCATCAAGGGAATTGAGACCAAGAAGGTCGCTCAGGAGCATAGTGTGTGGAGAACCTTGAAGGAGGGGTTCCTGATAGTCCGTAATAACAAGGTCGTACTCGCGTTGATGTTGATGGCTGCTACCTGTGAGATGTTTGGTTTCTCGTTCCCCGTGCTCGTCCCGGTTTTCGCCCGGGACATACTCAAGGTAGGGGCTGTTGGAAACGGGATGATTAACGCCTTCAGGTCAGGTGGGGGGCTTTTAGCTAGCTTGGCATTGGCCAGCCTTGGAGACTTCAAACATAAGGGAAAAATCCTCTTGGGGGCGTTTCTAATGTTTGGGGTCGGGTTGATACTATATGCCAATACACCTGTCTATGCTCTAGCCCTATTGTTCATTGGTATAGTTGGTGTCTCGGCTGCTGGTCATGATGCTATGTCCCAGATATTGCTACAGTTGAATGTGGAGGAGGAGCAGCGGGGTAGGGCTATGGGTATGTGGCAGCTGAGCATTGGCTTTGGAGTCATAGGGAGCATGACGCTTGGCACCTTGGCGGAGCTATATGGTGCACCCTTGGCTCAGAGCGTGTTTGGGGGTATTATGGTGTTGATAGTTGCATTGATGTATCTATCAGTGCCCAAACTCAAGGAGCTATAATTAAAACTCATGGGGACTGGGTGTAACCCATATAACGGAGTTCTTCAGGGAGTCGATAAAATCGATGAAGGGTCTCTAGATTACCATGCAGTATACATTGCTGACGGTATCCAGATAATGATCCCCATTACAAGGAGATACCCAACAAAAGAGAGGGCGGTCCATAAATATCCTTTAAAAAAGGATGCATCTGCATAACTCTTCTTGTATTTGGGAAAAATCAACAAATAGACAACCAGTGGATTGACTAAGAATACAGAAACAAGTAACAGCCTTTCCAGTAACAAGTTGAACCTGATAAACCTAACACCATCCAAGTAAGCTAGGAATAATGCGACCCCCAAACTAAACGCCGCCATCCAAGCCACAGATTTAAAGAAAAGCTGAAAATTTTGATTCGAAAATAATCTGCTTGATAACCAGAGTAAGGTAAGGATAATTATTGGAAGTACTGTGTTTCTCATGGTCTGTATTTCCGATGATATTTCGGGTGTGGATGACCAAAATAATCCTGAGTAGGATTTCATTATTGAGTAGATTAAAGCGATAATGACAACCAGTAGCTCAAAGGCTTTATCCGCATCTGCTGCTTGTGACTCTACTTTAGTCATCTTGAATATAGATTTGTCTTAATGATTTAGGACTTTTCATTGATTTATTGAATCTGATCTTCTTTTTTTTCATAGATTTAGCTAAATAAGCAGTACAGTGATGGTATAATTATTGGATAAGAGGGGTTACTGGTCTGGGACGTACTTGTCGAGCGTATCGGGTACCATGTATGTTGAGTCCCTCTCCCTCACTACTTTTAACATCTCACCAGCTAAAAACTCAAAATCTCTCAGGAAATTCTTGCCAAGATACCTCTTTCGCTCCTCCTCTATTATCGGCTTATACTTCTCCCAGAGGAATATGACACCCTGCACACCCATATCAAAGAGATCATCGGCTTCAACCAACTCCTTACGGAGCATCAAACCAATCAAATTGTAGTCTTGCCACACCGAGAACCTCTTGGCGGTAGCTACCAAGTTATTCTCTGAGCCATACTTCTTCTCAAAGTCCTCAAAGTCTTCCCACTCGTATCTCATGAGCTCAAAAAAGTTACTGAAGCCCTGCTCGCCCATGCTCCCTGTAACAATGTTATCTATGAGGCTGATCTGTCTTGTTTCAAGGGTCTGCCTCATGTTTCTCTGTGAAGCCCTTACGGTAAGCACATAGTAGCTGAACCCTGCAAGTACCCCGAAGATCGCTATACAGTCTCTGATTATTGATAATTCAACCATTCAAGGTCACAGAATATTTGTTAAACTTAAGTTGATGATAAAATCATCGATTAAAGAGGAATGTTATACTGGGTGTCATCCAGAGTTATCAGCACTCATTTTTCTAAAGACAAGAAGGATGATGATTGAAATTAATGGGAAAACACTGCACACGAGGAACGCGTAGCGAACCCCGATGGAATCAATCAAGTAGCCTATTAGAGGAGCAGAGAAAACCTGCCCAATAGCTATTCCCGTGTATGAGAAGCCGATACCCTGAGGGTGTTCTTTTGCAGTTACGCTGGACAGGGCGTGTTGAGCCGGTACTGGGAGGTATCGGGCTACACCATACAGGATGAGAATTACTAATAACACTGCGGATGTGAACCTACCCATAGCCAAGAGAGCCATGGTAATGACTAATCCGAGGTTTGCACCCATCATAATCAGGGTCTTATCGTATTTGTCTGATAAGGCGCCTCCTAGGAGGGATGTCGCGCTACCCACAGCAAGCATGACACCAGTTAGAATGCCAGCCCAAACCATATTTTCACCATAGGCATCGGTGAGAAACAATGGAATAAAGTTTTGAACATTCCCAAGGGACAAAATAGAGATGCTAAAAACAAGAATCAAGAGGGGAAGGGTGAAACGGAACTCGGTGCTCTCTGATGGAACTGGATTAGTAGAAGCAGGGTTGGGCTCCTGAATGTTGTGTGGCTCCTCTTTCACGAATATCCAGAACAGGAAGATGATGACGAGCCCTACAACTGGGACCACTTGGAGAGCCCTGCGCCAGCCAAGCATCGATGCGAGCGCCGCGATAGCCACTGTTCCAATGGCTGAGCCGATAAAACCACCAACCTGATGATATGCGATATACTTGGCCTTGTTAGAAGCCGATGCCCTTTGAGTTACCATAGCATAGGTAGCGGGATGAAAGACAACCTGACTGAGGGCGAAGAAGGCAGCTACCATTAAGAGAATATTGAAGGCAGGAGCAAGGCTGTATAAAAAGACAGCTACACTGCAGAAAAGCATACTAATCACAGCAAGACGTTTACTGCCAAATCGCTCAACCAGATAACCTGCAGGACCCTGAAGGATACTGATTACTCCAGACACAGCCCCCAGGAGACCGATCTGAAAGGTGGAGACATTGAACTCCGCCTTAAGAAGCAAGTATAGCGGGGGTAATGCGTATAGATAGACATGCTGTACGCTGTGGAGTAGAGCAAGTAAGCCGATATCAGTAGTTTTTCGGTTCATATTATCCCACATATGTTTGAGAGGCTTCCTCAAAGTAGGCGAGTTCTTGTTTAAGAGACTTGCTGCGCGTATTTTGTAAAACAGTGTGGTGTGCTGGGTGTAACCCATCTTCTGTACCTTGGCGGCATTTAGCTATGCGGGCTACCCGCGCCCCCAGTAGGAGGGTATCGGCGCCTATTTGCCCTTGCACCCTGCGGGTTAGTCGTCTCACCCAAACCCGTGGCGACCTCCCCCTCCAAGGGATCATCGCATGCCACGGGAGGTATCGTTTCTGTCCATTGCCAAGAGTCTCCCCTTACGCCTCACAGCGTCGCAGCCCTACACGGTGGATGGAGTTTCCTCAGCCTTTCGACCGACAGCCGCCCCCCAGCTCACCACCCCAATGAACCACAACCCACGTGATATGCTTTACTAAACCATTGATTCAAATACGATACACCCGGTGCATCAAATATGAAAGTCGAGACTCCAGAGGCATTCAGCCTATCAGGAAACCCATTATACAACCCAGTGAGCTACCCCGACCCAGAGCACAAACAGCTTGTGAAATTCAACAAAGCCGTCAAGGAGTGGGAGAAAGACCCAGAGAACAGGGAAAAACTAGTCTGGCTCGGCAGGCAACACGCCTACATGGGCAGGTACAGGGATGCCATCCACATCTACACAGAAGCACTGAAACTATACCCAGAGGACCCTGATTTACTCAGACATAGAGCACATAGATACCTCAGCCTCAGGATGTTCAAACACAGCATACGGGACTCAGAGAAAGCCATAGACAAGATGCTACTACAACCCGACTACATGGAGCCAAGCGGATTAGCGGGAGCCGAAGAGACCACCCAATACACCATGTACACCAACACATACTACCACCTCGGATTAGCATACATGCTCGATGGCGATATGCAGAACGCCCGCAAGGCATTCTACGACCTGCTGGAAGCTGCATCAAACGATGACCACATCATCATGGCGTGCTACTGGCTATACATCATATTGAAGCGAATCGGTGACGACGCAGAAGCAGAGAAATTACTGGAGCACGTTAAACCCGGGATGAACACCCCAGTCAGCCAAGAATACTACTACAACATGCAGCTATTCAAGGATGAACTCACACCAGAAGACATCCAACAAAAATCAGACGAAAAAGGACACCTCGGCATAGTCACCTATGGATACGGCTTGGCCAACGCCTACCTGTTCAGGGGAGAATACGACAAATACATCGAGACCCTGAAAAAGATCCTTGAGACCAACGCTTGGAGCGGCTTCGGGTACCTGAGCGCAGAGGTAGATGCATATCGTCTCGGCTTCAAGCTATAACCAATCGAAGAAAACATTAGAGAAAACACCAACAACATACCCATGACAAGGGTACTATTGGTAGGCGAGAGCTGGATAAGCATAAGCACCCACTACAAGGGATTCAACCACTTCGTAAGCGGAGTCTACGAAACCGGCTTGGAGTGGTTCAACAAGGCAATGGACCAACACGGGATAGAACTAACCCACATGCCAGCTCACAAAGCAGCAAATGACTTCCCATTCACAGCAGAAGAACTCGACTATGACTGTATTATACTCAGTGACATCGGAGCAGACACATTCCTACTACACCCACGGACATGGCTCCACGGAGAAAGAACACCAAACAGACTCAAAACAATCCAACAATACGTAGCAGAAGGCGGAGGACTCATAATGGCAGGAGGCTACATGAGCTTCCAAGGCATAAACGGCGCAGCCATGTACCAGAGAACCCCCATCGCTGAAGTATTACCGGTCAAGATGATGGCATCAGACGACAGATGCGAAAGACCAGAAGGAGTACAGCCAAGAAAAACAGCCAAACACCCAATAGTAGATGAGTTACCAGAAAAATGGCCCCATATACTTGGCTACCAATACGTCGAGGCAAAACCAGACGCAACCACACTAGCAAAGGTAGACGAGGACTCCTTCCTAGTAATCGGCGAATACGGAAAAGGCAGGGCTGTTGCTTATATGACTGATATCGGTCCCCACTGGTGCCCAGTGGAGTTCGCTGAGTGGAAGGGATATGGGTTGCTCTGGCGAAACATGATCAATTGGGCATCAGGCAGATAGCCTTCTCTCCAGCTCTTCCCCGGGCTCAAACTCAACCGATTGGAGCATCTCTACCCACTCATACAGCAAAATCTTGACATCATAACTTGGCATAGACAAGTCTAGCAGGGGTATTTCCTCGTTGCCCGTCTCATCAACAAGCAGTCTCCTGAGTTCCTGAAATCTTCGCTTGATCTTTTCAGAATCCTCGCTGAAAGCCTCGCTTGTGATGCCTTCCAGCTCCTTGTTCCAGATAATCAAAGAAGCATCCATAAAGATCCTGTGAAGCTGGGTCTGGAACCAGACCTCCTGATGCCTCGCCTTCTCAACACAACCCTGATAGAGGACAGATAGAAGATCATAGACCTCAGACTTGATCAATTCAACCGATCTTGTCTCGATGCCCTCAGCCAATCTATCCATGTTAAGGCTGGCTGGACGCATATGAGTGAGATTATCCCTATCCTTGTTGACGCCTGTAACCTGATGGTACTGAGCCATTACCCCATCCCAGTCAACAGAGCCCTGAAGCCTCGGCATCAATCCCATCAAGGCATCCACCAGCTCCAAGTTCAAAAACAGTAATTCAATATGAGCCTCCCTGTCCAGCTCATACTCTTTCTCCATCTCCACGAGGAGCCTTTCCCTTTTCTCGATGTAAGCCTCGGATTCCTCGGCTATTTTCTGGAGGGGCTCCTTGTTTATGCTGAAAAAAGATACCTCGCCCTCAGGGTACTCGATCTTTATCATCATGGCGTCTGGGTATGGTTTCTCCCCAGTCCCGTGCA
>CAZZFH010000063.1:0-9268 GCA_964653295.1 uncultured Candidatus Bathyarchaeia archaeon
GTGGTAGTGGACGACAAGGATAAAGTAGTAGGCATACTGACCACAGATGACTTGGGCAAGCAGTTGAGGGGTATGAGTGAGGAACTCGCCATCAAATACATCACCATGGAGAGAAGACCATAACCCTCTATTATGCCCCAGATGATGTCTGTTGGGTACCTGAAATAGAGGCTTCTATTCCGCTCAACCAGTAGGGTACATCTATTATTAATCAGATGTCTCTTAGTCTCGGCTAGGTTTTGGACTATGAAGCTAGGTACAGGTAGGTGAAATTCTCCCTCCTCGACATATAGGGTGAAGTATCCTGTATTGTACACCCTGTGATTTGCTGGAATAATGGTTTGCAGTATGTTTAAGGTGTATATAGCTAAAAGAAGGCTATAGAAAGAGTTACATATTGTTTATACCAAAGGTATAACTACAAAATCCTATATTGCACCATATAACACAGTATAATGTTCTATAACAAAGAGAGAGATCCGAGATGGTAGAGTTCTGTGAACGTTGCGGAAGCTTCATGAAGCAATCCCTCAACGGATACGAGTGCCCCCGATGCGGCTGGGAAAAGATAGCCATGGTAATAGAGGTCAAGACAGGCCCAGATACCGAGGCAGAACCAGTCTACGTAATGTCAGGGGTGGACAGCGCCATCAAGGTAAACCGCAGATGCCCGGAATGCGGCCACAACGAGGCATACCACAACATAACAGTAGCCCTCGGTGAACACGCTGGAGTCAACACGGATCGAAGCGTGGAGCGCTTCAGATGCACAAAGTGCGGGCACACATGGGTAGAGAATTAGCTTGGAGCTACCAGTACGTTAATCGGTATTCCTTCCTCGATGCTCTTGGATACTACGCAGAAGTCCTCGAATAATCCCATGCATCGGTCATACTGGCTCTGATAGGTTTCTAGGTCTATATCTGGGCTGATCTCTATGTTTACCTCGGATATCCTCCACCTTCCTTTATTGTTTCGTCTCATCTTGCCCTCCACATTGGTCTCTATCTTACCTACCTCTGCTCTGGCTTTCTGGAGACAGAACATTAGGCTGGCGGTTAGACAGTTGCCCATGGCTGCGGCTAGCACCTTGGAGGCGTTGGGACCCTTGTTAGTGCCAGTGGGTTCTGGTTCATCCATACAAAAATTATCCATATCGGGTATACCGAAATCTACTCTGAATACAAATCCTTCTTCTCTTTTCATTGATACTTTGAAGGTTCTCTCTTCGTCACTCATGTGAATCATATACGGAGCGGTGAATGAAAAATAAATGCATCGCAGATCAGGCTCGTTGGAAACTGTTAAGGCAGAGAATCTGAGTGGATATGCTATGTCAGATATGAGACGCAAGGAGAAGGAGATCAAGGAAAAGGTCATCATCGAGGAGATATTCAGGCAGAACGATGTGGGGCGCCTAGCCACAGCAGTAGATGGGGAGCCATACATCGTGCCCATGAACTTTGCATATATCAGCGACAAGATATACCTCCACACCCACAAGGATGGGAAAAAGATCAGGGACATCAAGAAGAATCCAAGGGTATGCTTCGAGGTAGACAGTGGAGAGATAGTTACAGGGGAAAATCCATGTGATTTTAGCTGGAGATATAGGAGCGCAGTAGCTTACGGCAAAGCCAGAATAGTGGAATCAAAAGAGGAGCGACTCAAGGCGCTGAGATTGATTAGCGAGAAGTATAGCTTTGGCAAGGGGAAGTTGATTACTCCTGAGCTTATGGAGAAGTTTGATCACCTCTGGCTCATCGAGATCAATGTTGATAAGATGACTGGTAAGATGAGCCCAACCCCCAAGAGGGGTTAGTCAATACTAACCACCCCACACCCTATACCAGCGAGTAAAGCTCCGCTTCTGCCACTCAGGACGATCAGTAGGATACAACTCACGATAGGGATAAGAGACTGCTTCTTCTTCGGTGGCTCCTTCCTCTATCAAGCCACGCATTATCCATCTTACCTCTTTCATCCACTGGAGCTGTTTCTCCACCTCTTTTTTATCGCATACTGGTCCATGCCCCGGGATTATTGTATCAACATCCATCTCAAGCATCCGCTGGAAAGACATGATCCATTCATCAGGATTGGCACTGGGGTCACCTGCCCATGGGAACCTGTTCACAAAAAGCAAGTCACCGGCGAAGAGGAGCTTATCATCGGGTATGTAGACCACGCTGCTGCAGTCTGTATGACCCGGCAGGTAGATGAACTCAACACCATCCTGCTCCCAGCGATCGGTAAAGGTGGTGGTGGGCAAGACGATCTCCAATCCCTCGAATAGCCACCACCGCTCAGGAGCATCCCGTTTATAGGTATCCAGCATCTTCTCAAGGTTTCCGGGAGCCCACTCATTCTCAAGGTGGGCCTCCATCTTCTCGTAGAGCCGCTTATGGCTGACGATCTCCAAGTCCTTGAACACCATGTTCCCGAAAACATGATCCCCGTGAACATGAGTGAGTAACAGATGGGAGAGGGGCTTCTCAGTGGTCTTTGATATGGCTTCCCTGAACTTTCGCGCCGAGCCCGGGTACTGGGCATCCACCACCAGCACCTTGTCCTCTAGCTCGATTATACCGACGTTTCCACCTGTCTCCCCATCCCAGTTGGCGTAGACCTTGTCTGAAACCTTATTGAGTTTCATAAAATCACTTAACAATGCATAGGATTAGGTGCAGATAAGCCTTCAGAAAGGATAGGTTTTTCAGACGAGGCACGGTGTGCATGTTACCATGAGTATCCAAGAGAAGATCAGGGCGATCGAGGATGAGATGTCCCGAACCCAGGTCAATAAGGCGACTAACCGCCACCTAGGGGTACTCAAGGCTAGGATCGCCCGCCTCAGAGAGCAGGAAAGGGAAAGGATCGAGAGAGGAAAGGGACAGGTTGGAGAAGGGTACACTATTCGTAAGGATGGTGACGCCACAATAGTGCTTCTCGGTATGCCCAGCGTAGGTAAGAGTACGCTGCTTAACCACCTGACCAATAGCAACAGCAAGGTGGGAGCCTATGATTTCACAACCCTCACAGTGATTCCTGGAATCCTCAAGTACCGTGGAGCCCAGATACAGATACTGGATATCCCGGGGATAATCAAGGGAGCCAGCGAGGGCAAAGGGCTGGGGAAGAGGATCCTTAGCACGACTAGGAGCGCGGATCTTCTCCTAGTTATTGTTGATGTATTCAACCCCGACATCAAAGAGGTTCTTCTTGAGGAGATCAGGAAAATAGGCATCAGACCCGATGAGAGTCCTCCCAATATCATTATTGAGAAACGTGGCTCTGGGGGGGTGATCATCACTGATATGGTGGGGATGACCGAGATGGATGAAGATGGTATAAAAGAGATTCTCAGGGAGTACAGGTACCATAATAGCCGCGTGGTGGTTCGTGAGGATGTTGGTTATGATAAGTTTGTGGATGTGCTTCTCAAGAACACTGTGTATATCCCCACGTTAACCGTGGTCAACAAGATAGATATGGTGGATAAGGAGTGGGTGGAAGAACTGATGGACAAAGCGGAATGCGACATGGTGCCCATCAGCGCTGACAATGATATTAATCTGGATGAGTTAAAAGAGAGGATATTCCAGAAACTGGACCTCATCAGGATCTATCTACGACCAAAGGGCGAGAAACCAGACTACGAGGAACCCCTCATAGTTAGACGAGGCAGCACCGTTGAGAACATCGCGGACAAGATACATGGTGAGTTGAAAGAAGATGTGCGTTTTTCACGGATTTGGGGTAAGAGCGTCAAGTATGGTGGCCAAAAAGTAAGCTTGAGCCATCAACCAGTGGACGAGGATATACTCACATTCTACTAAGATACATAGAATCCTGCTTCTGGGCTTTCCATCTTTACCTCGACCATCGCTCTCATGGTGTTGATGATGTCTGGGTGAAGCCTTGCTATGTCCACGAGACTGATGATCCCGAGCACATCGTAAGAGTCCTCATTCTGCTCTAGGATGGGTAGCTTCTTTATTTGATGTACAAGCATCAATTCCACCGCGTTCTCCAACGGAGTATCCGGTGCAACAACGATAACGGGTTCGGACATAACGTCACAGACCGGGACCTCGGATGGATCCAGACCCGCGCAGACTATCCTGGTGATTATATCCCGTTCGGTGAGTATGCCCTTCAAACCCTCTTCAGAGAAGACCAGTAAGCTACTGATACCGAATTTTGCCATCGCCCTCGCTGCATTCTTCACAGAGTCGTCAACGTCTGTTGTGATTACTCTCTCTGTCATAACATCGTTAACTGTTAGCACCAATCTATTCTCCATGTTCTGGCTTTATTGTTTGTTAAAAGCGATTATGGATTTTTATTAGGGGTGAACATTTTACCTTGTTTTCAGCACCTTGAGTTCTTTTGGTAGTTTCTCTGAGGCATACCTGAGTATCAATGCGGGTGATCGGGGCTTCCATTTTACCAGATAGTCATGGATTTCCTGTGGGTGCTGCTTTGAGGCTTCCTTGAGCATCCACCCCACGCCCTTCTGGACCATATCATCCTTGTCCAGCATCAACTTGTCGGCTATCCGGAAGACCTCTGGCAGCATATCGCCTTTTCTGGCTATGAGGACCATGGTGACTGCTGCGGCTCGGCGTCTCCATCGGTTCTCAGACCCGGTCCATTTGATGAGTTGTTCTACTAGCTCTGGGTCATCCCGTATGGCTTCGCTGATGTGATGGGTTGTGAGGTGATCTGTGGAAGCCCAGTTGTCCAGATACTCAACCCATCCATCAAACAAAGTAAAATGCTCAGCCCCAAGCTTCCTCCTGAACCGATCTAATATCCTGAGACCAACAGACGCAGCATCCAGATACCCTGATGCGAGAAGCTCCTCCGTCAGACTCAAAGCAGAGGAGAGATCGCCTTTAACCTCAGGATAAAAAAGGTCGGCTACTTCCTTGGTTTGACCTTGACTCAGCCCATATGTCTTGATGGGTTCCCTAAAGTATCGGAGGAAATGTTCTCTTTTCTCGGGGTCGCTCCTAGCCTCAATCTCTGATAGTATCCTCTCGGATAGTTTACTCAAACACCTCACCGATGGCTGCGTGAGTTACTTGGATGGCGTCATCTTTTTTGGACAAGATTATGGTCTTCCTCCACGCAGGGTCTTCCGTTGGGTGGTCCAGTCTGAAGTGGGCGCCCCTGCTCTCTCGGCGCTCCATAGCTGCCCTGATGATGAACTCGCAAACATCCAATGCCATGATAAGCTCTAAGGCATTCAATAGCTGTTTTCCGGGTTTTGCGAGGATGCTTCTTGTTGAGTCTCTTATCTCGCTGAGCCTCGTGTATGCGTCTACGAGCATGAAGCTGTCCCTGATTACGCCGACATTGTTCCACATATTATCCCGGACCAGATCCATCAAGGTGGGAGGAGTAAAACCCACATCTCGGTAAGCAAGCTTCTCATAGTACTCAATCTCTGATTCAGCCAGATCATCTAATTCTACATGCTCCTTTGATTGAATATACTCAACAGCCTTCTTGGCAGCCCTAACCGCGAAAACAGTGACATCAGTCAAAGCGTTTCCACCGTGCCTGTTCGCCCCATGTACACCGCCCATAACCTCACCGGCAACCAGTAGTCCGGGTACTCCGGTCTCTCCATCTGGGTTGGCGACAACGCCCCCCATGGTGAAATGGCTTAGGGGGGCTATCCTGATGGGGCGTTCATGGGCTCGGAGCTTCTTGACATAGTAATCATAGTCACCCATCCCGTACCTGTCTCCGGGTTTACCGTTTTTCACCACTTCTCGGGCATCCAGCATGACTGCTCCATCAACACCCAACCCATCATGTACCTCACGCATCATGGCTCTTGAGAGGAGATCGCGGCTCTTGGCGATGTATGGTCTCTCGGTCACGTTGTGCTTGGCGGGGATATCATCCCCAGTGGCGTTGATTATCTTCCCCTCCCAAACAACCCTACCATCAACCAGCAGGTTTGGTGCACCGGGCTCAGCCAAAGCCAAAGGGAAGAACTGGCAGAACTCCATGTCTCTAAGTCTTGCACCTGCCTCTACGGCTAGACTGTATCCGTCTCCCGTGGTTCTCAGAGGGCAATCTGTTCGCTTGAATAATCCTCCTGCGCCGCCTGAGGCTAATAGTACTGCTTTGGTCTGGAATATGACAGGTTTTTCGTCTCTGCTGCTATAGCCAACTGCGCCTACCACTGCGCCTTCTTTCTTGAGTAGCTTGGTTACTATGACGTTCTCGATGAACTCGACGCCGAGACCCCTAATGTATTTGACCATGGGTAGGGTGATGCCCTGTCCGAGCTTGGTGTCTGGTCCACCTACATGAATACCTCCATGCCCCACGTTTACCACACAACCGAATTTCTCCAATTCGAGCACCCTCTCGCCGCCCTCATTGACAAGCACCTCGACCAGCGCGGGGTCATTCAATCCCTTTCCAGTGCTCAGGGTCCTCTCTCTATGCTCGTCAACACTCATACCGCCTACAGCGGCGAGGTATCCGCTACCTGCGACAATGGTACAGTTGTTGTGTCCCGCTGGTGCCTTGGATACAATGATTACTTTGGCTCCGTTTTCATGGGCTTCGATGGCTGCTCTGAGCCCTGCACCCCCGGTGCCTATTATCAATATATCAGACTGAACGTGAATAACCATACCAACATAGGATACATTTAGGGTTTTAAACGGTGCCCCTAAAAAGAAAAATCATTGATCTGCCAAAAATACCCGTTCGAGACAGAATTCCTCTGCTGATTCACGGGTTAAGACAGGCTCTACCCTGAGCCGGGGGTCGAACTCTGTGAGGGTTGCCTGAATGCTTGGTAGTGTTAGGTGTGTGCATAGTCCATTGAGGAACATACCGCAGTCCACGCCTACATCAAGGAACGCCTCGAAGAAGGGGCAGCGGTTGATGAGGAATGTGACGCTTTTTTCATCCTGCTTGTGTATATTGATCTTGGCTCCAGCGTCCTCCATGAATCGCCTGTATACCTGGGCGCCTATCTCTATGCTGGATAAGCCTTGGGGGAGTTTTCGCCTTAGTTCACGTGCTACTAGTACTCCTTGTCTTTGGCACGCTTCTTCAAGCAGGTCTAATGCTTTGTCTGTGCCCAGTTGTTCGATTACCTTCATGACATAGAGTATCTGGAGATCATAGGCTCGCCTTACACCATCGAACATAAAGTGAACCAGCATCTGGCTTGGTTTAAGGGTTTGGCAACCAGCTTTTTTATGCACATGTGCGCTGATATGCTGGATGAAGGGCAGATCAATCCTTGAGGCTGTTATTGTTTTCAGTGTTCTCCAGTTCGTATTATTGCTGCCTGATGGTGTGAGAAGCCTTGTCCGGTGGGAGAACCGGGCGCTGGGTGGGAGCTACTTCACAGGTGCCTTGATGGTTGCCCTCGGGGTCTTCATGATCATATTTCGCCGCTACGAGTTCAATGAGATGGGAGTAACCAGTGAGAACTGGCGAACCAGCATCAACTATGGTGCTAGGGGCTGGGTTTTCTTTATCATACCCCAGTATATTTTGTCATTCATATTGGCTTGGGGCGTCAGCTACAAAGATAGCATGGAGCTGGCTGGGCTTCTCGGAGGCATAATAGTCATCGCTGCATTCATCATGGCTAGGAGAAACGAGGCGAAGCCAGTAACCAACACGAGGCTGCTAGTGATTGGTGTGGTACTCTTGTCACCGCTTGTGTTCAGGCTCATCTATGAGGACTTTTCACTTGGTTTAATGAAGGAGTTCATCTGGAACATCTTGGTCGGGGGATTCGCTGAGGAGTTCTTCTACAGGGGATACATCCAGTCCAGCATCAACCTCGAATACAAGAGAGACTGGAAACTAGGCAAGATAAGCTTTGGACCCGGATTACTGGTCTCATCACTACTTTTTGGACTGAGCCGTGGGCTAAGAACCATCAAGCCATGGAGAGGCTCTTACCCGGTTTCTTGGAGCTGGACACTCTTCGCTTTCACTGTTGGCTTTTTCTATGGTTTGATACGTGAATCCTCGGGAGATATCATTGGCTCTGGTACCGCTAATAGCCTGATTGACGCCATAGGGGAAGCCATAGTCAGCTAAAAGAGGGAGGAAACCTCATCGACAAAGGCTTGTTCTACTACTAGGGTTACCTTTACAGAGTCAGCGTATACCCTGTGAACCCGTTGGTCGAGTAGTAGCTCTGGTATGCGAGCCTTGACTTGGTCAATGTTTCTCCCCTGAATGGTTACCAGTCTGAGGTTCTCCTTGAGGCTTATCGCCTTCAACCCATAACGTGATACAAGCTCATGGAGAGCCTTCAACGTAATCAAGGCATCATGGGTAAAGCATACACATAGGCTATTATCACAAGCCTCAACGCTGTGGATTATACCGCCGATGGAGGCTATCCGATCTACCGTGTCTTTCAATACGTGGCTCTTGGATGCATCCCCACCAACGAGGGAAATCTCATGGATCGCCTCATCAGAGACCAGTATATCTAGATCGGGTATCTCGCCATTCAAGACCGTGCCGGTCTCTGAGAGGTCACCACCTTGGGATATGATCCTTATGTTGAGCTCAGGGTTCTTGTGCCTGAAGACCTTGTCATGGATAACCTTGGCGCCCCCACGGCTCAAAAGATAAGCATCTTTGGTTGATATTTCATCAAGCTTCTCTGAAGCAGGGACAAGATTCGGGTCAGCAGTAAAGACCCCTCCAACATCCTTCACAAAAACAAGCTCATCAGCGCCAAGACATCGGGACAACACAGCCGCAGTAGTATCAGTACCACCTCGACCCAAAGTAGTAACCATCCCATTGAGACTCCTGCCCACGAAGCCACAGACCACAGGCGTGATGCCACGTTCAAGCAATGGTTTGAGACCAAGGTTCACTGCTCTCCTGCACTCCTCCACGAGGGGCTCGGCGTTACCAAAGACATCATCAGTGATAATGGGCCAACCCGGAGAATCCACGGTAAACTCCTCTGAGGGAACACCCATGAGCTCCAAGGCAGAGGTGAATAGTCTAGTGCTCTGCTCCTCCCCCAGCCTGATTATGTGGTCCTGCACAAACCTCGGAGTATTTGGGTTGATTGACTCGGTGGCTTCTATTAGCTGATCTGTCACCCCCTTCAAGGCTGACACAACTACGACCACCCTGTTTCCATTATCTATCTCATTCTTCACCTGTATTGCTGCTTCCCTTATACCTGAGCCATCGCATAAGACAGAGCCCCCGTACTTCACCACGAGTAACCTACTCA
>CAZZFH010000064.1:0-9186 GCA_964653295.1 uncultured Candidatus Bathyarchaeia archaeon
GCACGGGTGCTGATCGCCGTCTTTAAAAGCTCCCTATTCTTAAGGCTCACACCTAGCTTGTCCTCAAGCGCCCTCAAGTTCTGACTTGAATAAGGGTCGAACGCGTCCTGATTACTTGAAACCATAAATAAAGCCAGTCATCGTTTAGTATTTGATTTTATGTTTATTGCACAAGAGAAAAAACAACTCGTACTGTAATCTTTACATATAATGATCTCGAGTATAGACGCTCTCCAAACACCACCTTATTTACATCTAGTTATAAATGAAAATATTTTTTTATTGAGTCGTGAGGCTTATCATATGTTTTATATAAAAGATTATAGTGTAAGAATGATCTGAATTTAATGAATGCGAAACAAACTATCTTGTTAATCTCCGGTTTGTTGTTGGTCATAATTGCGGGTAGTATCGTTATAGACCTCTCGAATCCCCCGGTTCAAAACATTTCAACTATTACAGTAGTAGATTATGAAGGTAGAACAGTAACATTGGAGAACCCAGCTGAACGTGTAGTTTCTTTGGTTCCATCAGCGCTGCGAATCATTACGCAGATTGATGGCGCATCTAAACTAGTCGGTATCGATAACAAGGCTATAGAGGCGGAGCCAACCATTCTACCTATTCTTGCACATCCAGAATACCTGGATTTACCAAACGTTGGTGAAAGAAAAGAACCCAACGTAGAAGTCATCTTATCTTTGAATCCCGATGTTGTGTTCACAACCCAATCAGCTGATAACGCCGATACATTACAGGGACAACTCGGAGTGCCAGTAATCTGTGTACTATCATTACCTGAAGCGGACTACGAATTCTTCAGATTAGTCGGAAAAGTAATTGGGAAAGAGCAAGAAGCAGAATCAGTGATAGAGTATATCCAAGAACAGACAGAAAGAATCACATCAATAACCGAGGACATACCTGAAGGAGAAAGGCCAACAGTATATCTTGGATTATGGACTAATGAAAAAATAATTACGAACACGATGCCGTCATACCAAGGCGTCGAACCAGCAGGTGGAATAAACGTAGCTAAAGACACCGCCCCAACCACATACTGGGGAAGCGCAGAAATTAACAAAGAACAAATCATCTCATGGAACCCCGACATCATCCTAATTCACTGGCTAAGTGAACCCAACTATATGACAATCCAAGATGTATACGAAGATCCCGACCTCCAGAACATAAACGCAGTAAAAAACAGACAAGTATACTACTCACAGACAACCAGCGAAGGAAAAGATTACGCAAGAACATTGGCAGAGCTGTACTACTTCGCAAAGATATTCCATCCCGATACTTTCCAAGATCTTGACTTGAACGCTGAGTGTGATTCCTTCTTCAATAGGCTGTACGGTTTAAACGATTACTACACCGAGTGGACAACAGAGTACGGAATAACAATCCAATGAAAAACCCCGGAAAATCCTCCACACACATTATTTCCTATAAATACACGGGAATGGTCAGAAATAATGTCTGAAAAAAAGAATCAACTGATTCAACTTATACTTCCAGTTTTTTTAATAGTCGTATTTATTTTTTCAATAAACGTTGGATCATACCGAATTTCTTTAAATGACATTATCAAAATACTCTTTGACGGTATAGGCGGGTCACCTAGGACAGATGATGCTTTCCTTGTGATCTGGAGAATAAGGCTACCTAGATCAATTATGGCGTTACTGGCTGGGTTCGGCCTAGCTGTATGTGGTTCAGTTATGCAGAGCGTCCTCGATAATCCGATGGCGTCACCTTTCACATTGGGAATATCATCTGGAGCGGGTTTTGGGGCCGCCCTAGCGATACTCTATAACATATCTTTCATACAGGGACCATTATTCATCGTCTTTAATGCTTTCATATTCGCATTAATCACATCTATCATAGTTTTTTCCTTCTCATCAAGATATAATGCTAGCCCCGAGACGATGGTTCTCACAGGAATTGGATTAGCCTACATGTTCTCTGCTTTAACCATTCTCCTCGAATATTTTTCAAGCCCGGAAGCAGTGTATAATCTTCAATTCTGGATCCATGGAAGCCTTGGAAAAGCCACGTGGAGCAAAATATCTTTGATAGCGATCCTACAATTGATTTCCATACCGGTCCTTTTACTGCAAGCACTTAATCTTGACATAATGGCCTATGGGGAAGATCAAGCGACCAGCCTTGGTGTGAATGTTAGAAACACTCGGCTTGTCTCGGCTGGGCTTGTTTCCCTAGTTGCAGCAGGTATAGTGTGTTTTACTGGGGTCATTGGATTTGTTGGGCTCGTCTCACCTCATATCGCGAGGATTTTACTGGGTAACAAAAATAGGCAAGTAATGATTTTTGGGGGCACCATTGGGGCTTTAACGTTACTATTAGCGGACTTGGCTTCATCAATGATAATGCCTCCATTGATTCTACCTATAGGAGCTATTACCTCGCTTCTTGGGGCTCCTTTCTTCCTTTATTTAATACAGAAAAGGAGACGATTCAATGGTTCTTGAAGTTGAAAAACTCCATTTCGCATACAACAGTGTCCCCATGCTTAGTGATATATCATTTCAAGTATATGACTCAGAGATCGTAGGCATAATTGGTCCCAATGGATCTGGAAAATCCACTTTAATTAAAAACATCTTGCGTTTACTCAATCCTGATTCTGGGCAAGTTATGGTAGATGGAAATAAAGTCAAGGAAATGAGTTTAAATGAAAGAGCAGCTTCAATGAGTTACGTCCCCCAATTTATCACTCCTAATTTTTCACACTCTGTTTTTTACACGGTATTAATGGGTAGAAAACCGTACATCGGGTGGAAATACTCGGAAAACGATATGAAAATGACGTTAGATACTTTGAAGCGAATGAAATTGGATGACCTTGGAGATCGATTATTTAACACGCTTAGTGGGGGGGGAAAAACAGAAAACCCTCCTTGCCCGGGCTATAGCGCAAGATTGTAGAGTAATGCTTCTAGATGAACCTACAAGTAATCTTGACCTGAAACATAAACAGGAAGTAATGATGATCTTAAAAGAAATAACTAACAAGAAGAAAAACTCTGTAATAATGGCTATTCATGACTTAAATTTAGCAGCTCTATTTTGTGATAGATTAATTCTACTTTATCAGGGTAAAAAGGCAGAAGAAGGTTCACCTGTAGAGGTAATAACAAAAGAAAACCTGAAAAAAATTTATGATGTTGAGGTAAACATAACTTTCCACAACAACAATCCATACATTATTTTGGAACCATAATATTGTCTCTTGAGTAAATGTTGAAGACCTTCCCTCTTCTTCGAGGGTTTCTGTTTTACTCTGAACTTTTCTGGCTTCTTCTAGGTTTTCTATGATCCCTGCTTCTAGTACTTCGGGTCCGGGTAGGTTTTCGAGTTCTTCTAGGCTTTCATCTTTGATTCATGTGATGTCTAGGTTGGCTTTGTCGCGTTGGGTGAGTTCTTGATATGTGTAGTGTTTAATGGTTGTCATGGTTTTCTTGATTGAAGCTACTTAATACTTTTATATTATATAAATAATAATGAATTTATGAGATTTTGGAAAATAAGTCCGGGGAAGTCTGGTAAATATTGGGATTTTTTTAGAGATAGTGGAATGATGGCTATTGGTTGGTTGAGCAGAATTGGTGATTTAGATGATTATGGAACTAAGGAAAGCATGAGGTTTGAAGCGAAACGTCTTGGCTATCCTTCGGGTGGCGGTCGTACCGGGGTTACACAGATGATTGAATTTTTTTTACAGATGTTACTGATATAGTTGTTGCTTTTGGTAGACAAACCAGTTTAGATATTGGAGTAATCAATGGCTCTTACTATTATGTTGATGGGGATGAGTATTGTTTCCACGATGAAAATTTGTATCATCATCGAAAAAGTGTTAATTGGTTGAATATTAGGAATCTCTCTACGATATCTGATGTTTTATTAAATAGTCTAAATAGAAGACCTCCAGATAGCATTCATGAAATAATAAATAAAAAAGCGCAGAAAGAGATTCTTGGATATCTACGTAAGGCCGGTTATTATTTTGATAATGATACTTGGCAGGTTGATGGTGAAGTATTTGAGCAAGATATTGTTCGAGAAGCGGTCAAACACCGTAGATTAGATCTTTATGAGCTTTCTAAACAAGCTTTGAGCGCTCCGAGAACTCCTGTCCAACACGATGTAAATGTGACGCAGTATGCTAGGAATTCTTCTATGGCTGAGTATGCAAAACGTAGAGCGGATGGGGTTTGTGATCTGTGTGGGGAAGGCGCTCCATTCCTTGATAGAGATAGAATGCCTTTTTTGGAGTCGCATCATATTGTCTGGTTTTCTCAAGGTGGTGAAGACACGATAAATAATACGGTTGCGTTGTGTCTTAACTGTCATAGAAAGATGCACGTTGTTGGTAAACCTGAAGATGTCGCTTTGCTGAAAGAGAGAGCCAAGAAGACTTTGATTTAATCTTTTCTATATATATTATACTCTAGTCTCTTTAAGGTATTTCTTATTATACTTCTAGCTCTTTTTTGCGCGCGCGCCTTATTGTTTCATGTGCTGATTTTATAATTCATTATCTTTATATAGATATAACATGGAAAATTCTGTAAATGAGCTATGGATTAGGGTCTCGGCATAAACTCTGTAGAGATTGTAGAAAACTAAAAAATCAAAAAGGTAAAACCTATCGATTTGAATGCGATAAATGGTTGAAACCAATGGATCCGGACCATAATTCATGTTTTTATTATTCTCCGAAACGAACACAATCGCGGAAAATAAAACGGAAAAGGGCAAAAAATAAATAATTTCTTGATAAGAATTTCTAAATCTTGATTCTACTAGTAAATCTGTGTGAGTCCTCCTAGAATATTATGCTCGCGTGTATACAAAAAAACTAATTGTAGAAAAAAGAACAATATGGAATAAGGTATGGAGTTATTAACATCCTATTCCTCGTTCACGGATACAATTTTCCCCTAATAAATCTTCAGCAAAGTATACATCGAACTCGTTTCCATCAAGAAAGTAGAAGTAATTCCTTTTCTTTTGATAAATACAAAGGAGATCCTCGACACCGTAACGGGCTACTTCCTCAAGTATATCCGTCCTAAGAAGTATGGCGGACGTTAGAGCATCTCCCATCCGAACCAATTCTTCATCTGAATTAGCATCAGGGAAGAGGGTTTTAAGCCCCTTAACCTCACCACTTCCAGTCAAGTAGAAACGGTCAGGAAAATACGCGAAAACACCGGATTCGTACATGCTCTTTGCCACGTCAAAAGCCGTTAATGGACCACAACTGTATAGAGAATGAATTCCATTGAAGAGCTCATTATATCCCTGAAGATTCGAAAAATACTCCTGTTGACCATCCCTAGTAAGATCCAAGTATTCCTTGATACCCTGGGCAGTCCATTGCTTGTGTCGCCCATCTCTATGTGAACCCTTTCCTGAACCCATTTTTCTGCGATCTAATTTTGAGTCAAGCCAAGGAATGATATCTTCACCAGAATTATACCGTGATTTAATGCCAGAATAGTTCCCTATATCATAATAGAATTGTTTTGATTCACTATCATTACAGAGTAGGGTACGGATTATGATCCCGAAGACCTTCTCCTCGCCTTCTAACTCCTCTGTCCATCCTCCTCCCTGAAGCTGGAAATGAATCCAGTTATTCCTATGGAGGTACTCGGCGAGTTCCACGAATCTCAACGCCCTAGCATTCAACATACTATCAATGATCATAAACCTTTAATTAAGATTTAACCTTCATTACTAACCACCAGAGGAGACTAAAGAAATGGGAAAAGGCAAAGGCGGAAGAACACCAAAGGACGACAGATCAGACTCAAAGAACCCAAACAACCCAGCGTACCAAGCATCAGTGGACAACAGATCAGACCAGTTAAATCCAAACAACCCAGAGTACAAAGGTGAAAAAATAGAGGAAGAGGAGTAATTCCTCACCTTTTCTTTCTAGTCATCCAGTTTCTCTGGACATGTTCGTAGAAATTTATACAGTCCTTAACTTCTTCCTCGGTACGTTTCTCAATTGTGGAATAAGCCTTCCGATCATAATAATCCCATACGCTGGTTCCAGACTCCTTTTCGCGATTTAACCTGAAGCGCCTGCTAATCTGGTTCCAATTTGAAGGATACATTACATCCCCGTAGATGAGTGGGATAGCCACGTTACTCAGATCGACCTGTTTCGTCTTACAAAAGGTGTAGAAGATCTCCTCTGGCTTGTCCACTTGATATTTCATTGATTGAATGTAGAGAACGGGAACATCCAGTCGTGATATACCCTGCCCGCAGAGAATCAGATCAGCTTGCTGGCTTGGAGTACCGTCAAAGTTCCTCCACTCTTTTTTCACGTAATTATATATTTTTTGAACGATGGCCTGTTCATTTTTTTCTTTCCATAGCCAGAAATGCTCGAACTTGATAGCCTCCTTCTTCTGTTTCAAAGGATGAAACTTCCCGAAAACCCCGCCAAGCAAGAATTGTCCAGGCTTGTGGGGATTCATAGCTAGAGAAGCTCCTTTTAGCCTTCTTTGATTCGGAGGGACATACCATTCCAGATCAAAGAAAATTATCTCCGTTATATCAGGATTAAAATCAACCATACTTCAACATCACCTTCAACCCTTATTTGTAATTATTACTTATTAAAAGAAATTACATATATCAAATGCCAAGAAAAATACGTTATTTAACTGTTATCGCTCCTTTCAAAAAGTCTAAATCTTAAACAAGCCTAACCCTCTCCATGATACTGCTCCTAGATGAAAACTGCAGAAATCTATCCGATCCATTAACGAAAAAAGGCTACAAAGTTGAAATCGCCCCAGAAAAAATATCAATACTAGAAGGAAATCAGAGCGTAACAGATGATCAAATAATCGAATATGTAAAAGACCATAAAGCAATCATCATCACCTACGATAAGAACCTAAAACTCAAAGCAGAAAAACAAGGAATACCCTACTTTGACCCCAGTTCACCGGAATATCAGGCTAATCGACTTGATCAAGAAATAAAAAAAATGGCATCGTGGAAGGATTATCTTTAAAATTTCAAACTTTTCCACAGAAAACCCACCATAATGACCCACAACAGATACGGTCAGAGTAAGATAAATGACCAACTCTTACACACTACAGAAGAGTCATTATTTACTAGTAAATCTGGGTGATTTCCTCGCCTCCCCGCACTAAAACAATTATACATGATATTCCGCTGGCTAAGGTGTTCGCTATACTCTATTTATGTTCGCTAAAAGCGAACGTTCGCTATCTGCGAACATTTATATACTGTAGCGAGCAGGCTCACATGATGAGGAAGGTAAGGAACGTCTTCGAGCCAAAGGCATCACGTATTTTACGATGTCTTCTAACCAATCCTGGGGAGACCTGGAGCATCAGGAGGATAGCGGATGAGGTTCAGGTCAGCGTCGGATACACTCACGCTGTAACTGTCTCCCTCTTAGATCTCGGTTACATCGCAAGAAACGAGTCCAACCTTATTGAAATAGTCAATCCGATCAAGCTTCTTGAACGGTGGGCCAGCTACCACCAGTATCTACACGAAAACCGATTCGATGAATACTATACCTTCGAGAAGAACCTTGAAAGGATACTTGAAAAGCTGGGGAAGACGACCTCAGACTATGCTTTAACCACCCTATCAGGAGCCTACATGGTGTCACCATACGTGAGACCAGCTGTCGTGGAGATGTACGTGAGAGACGAGGATCAAAGACAAAATATCGTGGGGAGCTTGGAGCTGAGGCCAACCATCAGTGATGGAAACGTCCGTCTAGTTCAGCCTTTCGACGAAGGCGTCTTCTATAATACCCAGGATATTGAAGGCGTCAAGATAGTGTCTAACGTCCAGCTCTACGTGGACCTCATCAACTATCCATCAAGAGGAGAGGAGGCAGCCAAGAATATACTCGAAAAGATACGGGGGTTTTGGAGCTCATCATTGCTAAGGGGACCCTAAATTGTATGACCGAAACTTGACCGAAGCTTCAAAGGGTGCGCTTCTTGAGCTCTTCATGGCTCTCAGTATTTACAGACACGAGTTCATCCTCGTAGGTGGGTGGGCACCCTACTTCCTTACTAGGCAACACTTCGACCACTGTGGGTCTATAGACATAGACTTCGTGTTGAAACCTACGATAATCCCTAGATATCAAAGCATGAAAGAGGTCATCGAGGGTCTCGGATACACGGTGACTCGGAACCCGTTCAGATTTGAGAGAGATATCACCACGATAAGTAAAAACAGAGACTTCACAATCCATCTCGATCTACTGACTGAGCCTGAACCCGCTTTAACCCAAGATTTCCTCGTGGAGGTACAGGAAGACCTCCGAGCGTGCCTAATCCCAGGTATCAGCATAGTCTTCGATCACTACTATGAAATAGAGTTAGAGGCGACGCTTCCGAGCGGAGGAGAAGCAGTACACACTAGAGATGTAGCGGATATCGTGGGGACATTGACCACAAAGGGGAACGCCTTGCCTAGGTTAAAGGATAAAGACAGTTACGACATCTATGCCGTGGCGGGACATCATGATGGGTCACCTGGAAAAGCAGCTCAAAGGTTCAAATCATTGGTTAGGTCGAAAGGCAGTGAGGGTGATCCTACTATGTTACAGGCGTTGCGGAACATCCGGAACGGTTTCTCTTCACCGACTCGATATGGGAGCTTCTCTGTCTCCCGGTTCATCGGTTCAGATGGGCTAATCCGCAACGACGCCTATCAGAGGGTGACAGCGTTTCTGGATGATCTAGAAACAGAACGTGAGCAATGATCCTTCAGGTTCCTTCACACTAGGAACCCTATGGTCGCAGGGATTCGGCTACGCCGACCACATGGAAAACCCAGCATCATCCTAGATATAGCGACATTCATAAAAAGGTAAAACGGTTTAAGCCACCATGGTTCTGGAACACCGAGAACATTCATCCGTGCAGATCAAAGGCACAATAATCGACCTCGAGACAACAGGAGAATTCAACAGAGCATACCCACCATGGGACCCGAGGCAGTACGCCAACATCAGCCCAACCATCTTCGGCCACATAACAGGCGAGACCCTCGTCCAGCACTGCGAAGAAGGAGAGGAACAGATCCATGAAATAGTCGACACCATGAAAGACGCCTCACCCA
>CAZZFH010000065.1:0-9165 GCA_964653295.1 uncultured Candidatus Bathyarchaeia archaeon
GAGCTTATAGAGAAGGGGCATGTTTTCAAGTCCCGCACTGATACCGAGGTTATTCCTCATCTAATAGAGGAGGAGATGAAGAGCGATGTCGGTATTCAGGGAGCCATGCTCAGGGTTCTCAGGCGTCTCAGGGGCTCGTATGCCTTGGTGGTCTTGAGTACTCATGAGCCTGACAAGATGTATGTTGCTCGTAATGAGAGCCCACTGGTGTTGGGTGTCTCTGATAATGGTGCTTTTTGTGCCTCTGATGTTCCAGCTTTGTTACCTTATACTAATCAGGTGAATTATCTTAGGAACGGTGAGATGGCGGTTCTTGATATCGATGGTTTCAGGATTATCAAGATAAGTGATGGCTCGGAGATTGAGCGCCCCAATACGGAGATAACTTGGAGTCCAGAGATGGCTGAGAAGCAGGGCTACAAGCATTATATGCTCAAGGAGATATTTGAGCAGCCTACTAGTCTGCGGGATGGGTTGAGGCTTCAGGAGAATTATCTGAATTTGTTGACCCAGTTCTTGGATAGGGGTAAGGAGGTTTTCCTCGTGGCAGCTGGAACAAGTTTCCATAGTTGTTTGGCTGGTAGTTATTTGTTCTCGAAGCTGGCACGGTTGACGACTTTCCCTGTTGTCTCTTCAGAGTTTATGGAGCGGTATGGTTCCACGGTTGGGATTGATTCTATCGTGTTGACTGTGAGTCAGTCAGGTGAAACCTATGATACTTTGAAGGCTATTGATCATGCCCGCATGAGAGCCTCAACGGTGCTAGGGATAACCAATACCGTAGGCTCGACGCTTACAAGGGTCTCTAGGGCTTATCTTATCCAGCAGTCTGGCCCCGAGATAGGTGTGGCGGCTACCAAGACCTTTACTTCTCAGGTATTTGTCTTGGCTCAGATGGCGCTCAGGTTGGCCAAGAACAGGGGTAAGCTTTCTCAGGATGAGTTGGATGAGCTTAAGACAAAGCTTCACTTTGTGCCAGATTGGGTGGAAGAGTCCTTGGCTAATACCGATGAGCGTATTCAGAAGCTTGCACGTGATCATATGGATAAGGAGCTTTTTGTCTTCCTTGGCAGGGGCATTAGCAGCGCTACTGCCTTGGAGGGTCGTTTGAAGCTCTTGGAGATTACTTATGTGCCCTCTTTGGCGTATCCGGCGGGGGAGAGCAAGCATGGTCCTATCAGTATCATCGAGGAGGGTGTTACTTGCATATTCGTCTGTCCACGAGGAGATACTCATAGTCACATCATTGGCAGTATCATGGAGATGAAGAGCCGTGGAGCCCGTATTATCTCGATCTGTGAGGAGGGGGATGAGGATATCAAGCGTCTAAGTGATGAGGTGGTTGAGATGCCTAGAGGAATCCCTGAGGAACTCTCACCGATCATCTATATCACGCCTCTCCAGTTGTTTGCTTATCACTTGGCCATCTTGAAAGGCTTGGATCCTGATAAGCCTCGGAATCTAGCCAAGAGTGTCACTGTGCCTTAATCACATTTTTATGTCCCTCTGGGACTCTTCTTTTGATTAGTTTGTTAGATGTCAAATCGATTCGCAGGGATTTTCCCATACTTGAGAAAGGCTTGATTTATCTTGATAGCGCCGCCAGTAGCTTGACCCCTGAGCAGGTGGTGCTCAAGGAGATGGAGTTCTACCGCAATTACAGGGCTAATGTTGAGCGTGGGGTGCATCGATGGAGTCAGAAGGCGAGTGAGGAGTATGAAAATGCCCATGAGGAGGCTGCAAGATTTATCGGTGCTCCCAGTAAGGCGAATGTTGCTATGCTCCGGAATACTACTGAGGGGATTAATCTGGTGGCGAATAGTCAGGACTGGAAGAAGTCTGATAAGATCGTTACCAGCGTGATTGAGCATCATAGTAATTTTATTACTTGGCTTAGGGTTCGGCAGCGTTATGGTACTGGGGTTGAGGTGGTTAGGTGTGACTCTGAGGGCTTGTTTGATTTGGCTGACTGGGAGAAGGCTATTGATGACTCAACTAGACTTGTGGCTGTGACTCATGTTTCCAATGTCTTGGGGTGTATTGTGCCCATAAAGGAGATTATTGAGATAGCCCATGAGCATGGTGCCATGGTCTTGGTGGATGGTGCTCAGGGAGTACCCCACATCGAGACCAATGTTAAGGAGCTTGGAGTGGATTTCCTCGCCTTCAGCGGTCACAAGATGCTTGGTCCCACGGGCTCTGGGGGGTTGTATATCTCTGAGGCTGAGATAGCTACTACTGAGCCTTTGTGTATTGGTGGTGGGACTATCGCTGATGTGAGTATCGATGATTATGTCTTGGCGGTTCCACCCATGAAGTATGAGGCTGGTACCCCTGCTATCGCTCAAGTTATTGGACTTGGTGAGGCGTGCCGTTATCTGAGTCGAGTTGGTATGCGGAATATAGAGGAGTGGGATCTCAAGCTGGCTAACAGGTTGCTTGATGGTTTGTCTGAGATCCCGAGTGTCGAGGTTTATGGACCCAAGGACCCCAAGCAGCGTGTTGGTTTGGCTACATTCAACATAGGTGATATGAATCCTCACGATGTATCATTGACCCTTGACATGGAGTATGATGTTGCGACTCGTAGTGGTCATCACTGTGCGTTGCCTTTGATGAAGGAGCTCTTCAAGCTGAATGAGGGAAATGTGCGTGCTTCTACTTATCTCTATAATACCGTTGAGGAGATCGATCACTTGATCTCTGCGGTTGAGGAGATCGCTAGGGGTTAATCAATCCCTTTTTGTCTTGTTTAGGGTCAGAAAAAGTATTGTGTTTATCGGTTTATTAGTTGGTGGTCGTCTGTGACCATCTTCTCTATGGTGTATGGGTCGATGTTGATCTTGAATCTGCTGACCCTTACTTTTTTGATGGCTTTTCCTGTTTCTTGGTCTACGTCGCTGAATACCCTGACTATTCCTGCTTGTTCCATGTCGTTGATGCGTTTCTGGACCGTTGTGTAGGGTATCTCTGTTTCTAGTGCTATTTGTTTCATGTATTTGCTGCCGTTTCTGATGTTTGCGATGATTTCCCATGTGTGTCTCATGCCGAGTATTTTGAGTTGGGCGTGAACTTGGGTTTTCTGGGGTTGCATCGGGGGTTACTCCTGTATTGGGTGTCGGTATAGGATGGGTTCTCCGCAGTACAGGCATAGCATGGTTTTGGGTACTATGTGCTGGCATTTTTTGCAGCGGGTGAGGGCTTCGTGGATTTCTTCTTGGGGTTCGAGTTGGGTTTCTAGGATTATGTATTCTTGAGCCATCTGTCTTCGTTTGGTGTTTTGGTGAAATCGGTTTTAAGGTAAACGCAGTGTATTGAAGTGAGGAGATGAGTGAATGTGGCTTGTCTCATGTAACCGTTGTATTTGGTTTCTGCAGGGATGGTGAAATAAGAAAATAGATGTGTGGTTATTGTTTTAGAGATGGGTCTTCTGTCATTTTATACCAGGTCTCGAATAATGTATTTGGTATGTCTTTTTTAGATGACTCTGGTTTTCTTACAAGTTTTAATGCGTTTGTTGGGCATGTTGAGACGCAGAGTCCGCATCCGATACAGCGATCAATGTTAAGATTCACTTTGTCCTCTGAACTCGTTATGGCGTCCATTTGGCATCTATCAACACATACTCCGCATCCTATACACGCATCAACATTGTACTCTGCTCTGAACGAGCTAGTAATAACCTCTGCTGGTTTGGGGTGCCGTTTAATGCTGCCAAGGACTCCACAACAGCAACCACAACAACAGCATATGGCTGAGACCCTCTTTGAGTTAGTCGGGTTTAATACAAGATTTGCTTTGTTTGCTTCGGCTATCTTGTCTTTCATCTGCTGTTTGGTGATATATTTTGCGAGCCCTGTTTTAACATAGAAATCGGCGAATTCACCGAAAACTAGACAGGTTTCTATTGGAGCGTTACAACCTCTCCCTTCCTTGAGTTCATGAGTCCTGCATATACAGGGGGCTACAGCAAAGGTCTCGTTTTCTTCGACGAGTTTCTCAACTTGTTCATATGGCAGTATTTCCAGTGTTGGCTCGATGCTCTCTCCGATTGGTATTGTACGGAGCTGGGGTTCAGATGGTTTTTCCACTGGTTCCGCTGTGCTCCAGTACTCGTTTATGGCTGCTCTTAGTTTCTCTGTCAAGTTGTTTACTTGTAACTCGTAAATTCCTATTACCCATGGTAATGCTTGGTAAAGGGTGGTACCGTTTTCTGGTTGGGTTGAATAGATCAATCCTTTCATAGCCATTTTTTCTAGCAGGGTTTCGGTGTATGTTTCTGGTAGGTTTGATATTTGGGCGATTTCTTTTACGGTTTTTTGTTTGAGGGTTAGTTTTGTTGCTAGGCTTGCTTCTTCTTCTGTGAATAGGATTTTTAGTAATCGTATATGGGCGCCTGTTTTGCTGGGGGTGAATCCTCCAGGAAGTTTGTCGAGGTGTTCTGCTAGTTTTTCATAGATATCTTGTTTATATTCCGTTTCTTTTCACCTTTTATTATAAATTACTACTATTTGTATGGGGGATAAAACCATCGTTTATTTGAATGCGGGATGATTATGAAATATTCGCGAGAGAGATGTATCTTATTTGACAGGTGTATTGAATTTACCGCAGTATCACAAATGAATTTTAGATCATGTTTTTTAAGATAAACTCGTGCGCGCAAAGGAAAGTAGAGGAACGATGAATAAAAATCAAAGTCCATATTTAGACCCTTAGAGAGCCACGGAACCCCCTAACACTATAGAAAGAAGGCGCACTGTTATGAAACACGAAGACATGGTCGTAGCGACGATCAGCAAAGATGGCGCCGCCGAGTTTTCTAATCTCTGAGGGTGTTTTTATCCAACTCGATGTCTTTGTATCGAATTCTCCGAGTTTCTGCAGTTCTCGATATTGTTCTTCAGTTAAAACATCAATGCCCATGGTGGCTGCCATATCGATAGCGTTACCTTCGGGATATACGCCTTTTTTATTCCTCTCATCCTGCCCTTTACGGTCGTAAACTATATTTCTGCGTTCTTTTGGAGTCTCCGGGGAACAGTCAATGAAATTGTATTCGCCGGTCTTTTCATCATAGCCAACAACATCTGGTTCACCGCCGGTTCTTTCCATTTCGTTGAGCGACCACAGTTTTTCAGGATATGCTTCTAGCTTTGTTTGTACCTTAGCCCATTCAAGTGCTTTATGGCGGTTCATGTTTTCCTCAAAACGGGTTTTCAAGGCTCCGAGTAGTTCTTTACGTTGTTCTGGTGACAACTCTTTTTTGATTGCAGTAACTGGTGGCTTGCTCATAATTCATAGTTTTCATCCTTTGTTTATAAATCGTCTATTCAGGGTGACGTTTACTTTACAACTCACTATTCCAGAAGCAGAAGAAGGAGTTGAGAAGTTTACTGATCTGGGATATACCTGTAGAATGTGTCGGGAATCTGCATATCGTATCCAACTGGAGTTGCTGAGTTTTTTCAGTGGTTTTTTGGCTTTTTTGTGCGTTTCTCACAGTCAACACATAGTAGCTGAACCCATCTATTACCCAAAACAGGCTATGAGGTCCCTGATTACTGATAGCTCAACCAATACGTGATCACAGATATTCGTTAATAGTAGATAACGATAAAATATTCGATAAAAAGGAACATACTAAGCTTGGCTCATGTGACGCGAATAATGAATTTCTTACCACAACGAAGTTGCACAAGTTAGTATCTTTTACTGGTTTTTTCACCGTCTCTACCAGTGATAAAGACCCTTCTGTTTCTTTTTCTAGGAGGGGGATAAAAGATGAACTTCTCAGGGTGGGCACTCAGGTCACGTAACTGGCGTTCCCTCTTTCTTTGTCCCCTTCGCCCACAATATCCTATTCCAGTGACCATCAATACCGAGGAAGCTGCAACCAATATAGGTTTTATGCAATAATAGAACAAGGCGATTCCAAGTGAGGGTAGGGGAAAAAACGGGGAATAATCCCCAAAACCCCTTCCTCGCCCTCCAATGAGGCATGGTTGGATAAATGAGTTATGAATATGGATGCCTCGGTACGTGCGATAGTTTAAATTATTCTTGGTTTAATTATTCAACAGAGGACTATTTTTTGAGTGAAGAAAAAAAAGCAGAGATTGAAAAAATCCAAGAAATGTCTCTCAGCTACCGCATTTACCTTCTAAGTCGGAGGGATTTTGTTTCAGCGGTTCTCATCGGTGTTGCAAGTAGTTTGACTATAAGCTATTTAACTCAATTAGATTTAATCCTTAGCAACCATAATATTACTATATTCTCTGTTCTTGTACGGGTAATCATCTCTTCTGGGTTCTTGGGGTATCTCCTATATAGTCATAGAAAACGTACAAAGGTGTATGAGACTCTTCTTAAGAAAATGTCTGAAAGGACACAAAGACTTAGTGAAGAGCTAAAACCTTAATCATAAATATTTACTTTTATATAACATGTAGGTTGTATTTCCCGAAGTATAACCGAAATATCGAGGGATTATGTTTTTTGGCTGGTGTTAGGTGGCTAGTTCTGGGTGTTCTTCCATGTATTTCATGAGTTCATTGTAGAAGTATTCCCATTCACTGGCGTATCTTGGATAATTCATTCGTTTTCTCTCCTCATAGATTATATCGCGATGTTTTTCCCATGACATTCTCATAGACCCCGCCATTAACAATGCCATTAATTTGATATCCACCAAATCCTCTTTGACGAAAACCCCCAAGCCCTCCATATAGGTAACCATACCTGTTAGTGCTTTGTTATATTCTGGGTCTTTCTTATATTTTTCAAGTCATTCTTCATAGCTTGTCCAGTTTGCTTCACTTAGGATTCTAGACGCTTCTATTCCTTCGTTAGAAGTGGCTTTAGACCAGAGTTGCATGAATAGCTGGGCTTGTCGGTTTTCCAAGGCTAGTTGTTGGGTTTTGTTGGCGTTTCTTAAGGTCATTGTATAGTAGAGTATCGATGCTGTTAAACCAAACCCAGTCAAAACAAGTGGAAGATTCTCTATCTGAACCATGTCTATGAGTTACGATGAAGGGATGATAAAATATTCGATAGAATACTGCCTCATGTAACAAGTATATTTCCCAAGCTATTGATGGGTTGGTTAATCTTATATCCCTACTACCATTTTCCTGAGACATGGCGATCACCCCAATATACCTCCACACAGATAGAAAGATGCGACTCGCCCTATTCATCTCAGGGTCAGGCACCAACGGGCTCAAGATAATAGAACGCAGCAAACAACCAGACTCATACTTTGATGTAACCCTCATATACTCCGACATCAAGGACCAACGGACAAGAAAAAACGGCTCAAAGATAACCAGAGCAAAAGACATCGCCAAACAATACAACATCGCATACGAGTGTGTGGACATCAGGGATTTCTACACAGAACATGGATTAAGACGCACCGATCTATCCATAAGACCCGACTATGACAGACTGGTCATAGAAAAACTCAGAAAACACACCATAGACCTCATCGCCAACGCAGGGTACATGAGCATCATGACCCCAGTACTCCTAGACGAGTATGATGGCAAGGTCGTGAACGTCCACCCCGCTGACTTATCCTTGATGGATGGGGATAAACGAAAATATGTGGGTATCCACGTGGTCGAGGAAGCCATCTTGGGTGGTGAACCCGAGATACGGTCCACAACCCACATCGTAAGGGAGGAGGTTGACCACGGCGAGATACTGGTAATCTCTGAACCAGTCCCAGTAAAGCTATCCAACTCAATCAAAGAACTGGAAGCAGACAAAAACCTCCGTAAAGAAATCGTCTCAGGGTACCAAGACAGGCTCAAGGAACGTGGTGATTGGATCATCTACCCCCTCACCATACAGATGATAGCAGAAGGAAGATTCGCAATGGGACCAGAGGGCGTCTACTTGGATGGTGAACCTGTCCCCCTTGGACATCGGCTCGGGTGACCTATTTCACATATCTCCCCACCCAAGAACCCACGGTTCACTTTAAGTAACAAACCACGGTCTTCCTCAATGCGATGACCACCCGTAGACCCCCCGACTCGGCGTCAACATTCACGAGTGCGCTCCAAGTCTATGCGAACCGCGCAGAGGTTTCTAGGCTTTCTACGGGCAGTCATCGCCTCGATCAACTACTGGGCGGAATAGAGCCCACAAGATTCTATCTAATGTTTGGCGCAGGCCGGGAGAAGACCCCGGACAGACTGCTCTACAGGTTGATGGTGGAGACCATCAAAACAACCAATAGCCACGTAATCTACATGCTCTGCGGCAACTATCGCAGGGACCGGACCACCTTTGACTCTGAGATGCTCCTTAGCCTACTGGAATCCAATGGGCTTGACGTAGAAGAAGCGTTGAGCAGGATACACATCATCGGGGTATTCAGTGAGACCCAGCTAATGAATGCACCAAGCCTCGTGGAGGAAACCATCAGACAGGTGGGAGATGTGAGGCTCATCGCGGTTCAGCAGATATCCAAGCTCTTCTACAGTGAATCAGCCATAGGCTTTGAGGATAGAACCGAGTTCACTGGGGTCATATCAAGGCTCAAAGAGCTATCAAGTCTCCACCAGATCAGCTTGGTTGCTTCCTGTGAGGCAAAGAGGAAGCGGAGCCTCAACCCTGAGCCCATGGGGGGCAGCTACTTCAGGCACGCTGTGAATGTCATGGTGTATCTGAGGGAGATGAAGGGTGGTGAGGTCTCGGCTCTGCTTGTGAAGCATTTTGATAAGATGCGGGCTGGGAAGCGTGTGCGTTTGGATGGTGAGGAGGAAGCGGCATTGGGAAGGATAACAAGGGACTCCATGAGGGGAAGGCTGCAGGACCAGATGAGGCATCTGCGTGGAGGATACAGAGAGGCATTGAAGGAGAACTTGATGCAGACAGCATTCGATAGCGTCTGGGAGGACTGGAACACCGAGCAAGGGGCAATGATCTATGCACAGGTAGTCTCAGCGCTGGACCTACTCAACCTCACGGGGGTTCTCGCCAACCGCCGGGAGCTATCATCCCTCAAACAACGAGTAGAGGCTCTGGAGAACCGGGATGCAGATTAGGGGCTGGCTCCTCGATGTCAGGCTCAGGGACGATGAGGCATTTTTCTGGGTGAAGACAGGCGATGAAAGAGTCGAGCTTCGCCTAAGGTATTATCCCGATTTCTTT
>CAZZFH010000066.1:0-9139 GCA_964653295.1 uncultured Candidatus Bathyarchaeia archaeon
ATGATCATACCTTGCAGGGCTATCAGAACCCCTATCTCCTATCTCGTATTTCGCTAACTCTCGGGGGTTCTCGACATCGCTAACATCGAAAAGGCTGATCTTTACGCCTTGATGCCAAGCAAAATCACCTTCCTCAGCCTCCTCTGTCTCTTTGCCGATTCCGATGAGGGTGTTCTCGTCATAGGGGTGGAGGTAATCGCTGAACCCGGGTATCTTGAGCTTGCCCAATACAGTTGGGTTCTCCGGGTCGCTCAGGTCTATAGTGAATAAGGGGTCTATCTTCTTGAATGTAACCAAATAACAACGTTCACCCATGAAGCGGGCGCTGTAAATCTCTTCACCGGGGGCTAGCTTCTCCAAGGTACCCACGATCTCCAAGTTCTCATCCATCACGTAGACATTGTTTCCCGAGGAGCTTGTTCTCCAGTTATGGTCTGTGGTGGCTACTCGGAAGTATCCATTGTGTTCATCCATGCTGAACTGGTTGAGGATGTAACCGGGTACTGTGCCGTTTGCCTTGAATGTGATGGCTCCTTCCTCGATGCCTATCTTGGTGATGGTGGTCTCGCTGCTCCAGCCCTGACTTGTCAGGTAGAGGTTTGTGGGGCTAACATAGATGGTGCTCCCAGAGTCCAGTAGGAATGTCTCTGTTGTGAGTTGTGACTCTGTGTCCTGTATGTTGAGGCTGGCTATGGTGTGGTACTGCATCCAGCCTCTGGTGTTATTTGGGCACCAGATTTGATCGGCCTCGATGGTGGTCCATGTGTCATTCTCCTTGAATCCGGGCAGGATAAGCTCATCGTCATAGATATGGGCGGGGGTGGTGATTATGAAGTATAGGTAGTCTCCGATGAGACGGCTGTTGAGGTAGCTGCCATCCATGCCGAACTCCCTGATTTTCTCGGGATTGGCTTTGTCGGTGATATCATATACGGCGACTGTGGTCTGGGGTCCATGCGGTTTATTATCGATCTCTTCCATGTAGTAGTAGTAGGAGTCTGCTGTTGTGAATACTACTAGTCGGTCACCGCCAACATAGATATCCGAGACATAATGATCAAGGTTAATCCGCTTGACTATACCAGCATCCTCTGCGGGGTAGGCTTTGAGTATTATAACCTGTTTCCCCTTGGCATAATAGATGTACTCGCCATCAGTCTTTACCATATCGCCTTCATCGACACCCTCGACCTGCACATTTGTTCCAGAGTAGTCGTTAGTGTACATCTCATGTGAACCTGCGGTAGATTCAGCGGAATCCCAGTAAACCTGTACACCAGACGATCCCACTGAGGGAGATAATGAAATAGCTAGATCTCCAATGAAACCTCTACCCGTCACCTTGACTATCCCATTTGAGCCAAAGTCTGTGATGTAATCTTTGAGTTCATCGTAGCTGGTGAATCGCCTCATATTGCCAAAAACTTGATCTAGGTCACTGGTGGGAACATACACTCCACCCATATTCCAGAGTAATCCGCCAAGTGCACCACCGACAATAAAGGCAACAAGGGCGAAACTAGTGAGTCTACGGGTATCAATATTGATTTGCAGTATAGGGAGTCTCATCTTTCTTCAAATACCCCATACAATAAGTGGATATAATCCTAGGGAATTGAACACTCAACGTTATCTGTTCTAAGTCGTTGAACAGGGAAACTATTTAGCCACAATAAACCGTATCATGGATAGCTTGAACATATTATTCGCAGTATCCACCCAAAGAATACTAGTGCACCTGATGGGAGTAGTCAGGGCAGCCAAAGACAGGGGTCACGATGTGGTGGTCTTTTTCAATGAAGAATCAGTGAAGCTTCTGGTCCAGTACCCCTTCCTATCAGAGCTAGGAGTGGAAATGCTTGCCTGTCAAACCATGTGCCAGCAATTGGGCATCCATGAAGAAGACCTGATACCGGGAGCCAGAATGACCAGCCTGGCTGAAATGGTTATGATGATGGAAGAAAAAGAAAGGACGCTATTCCTAGGGTGATTGTAATGGGAGAGACTATGCTTATTATGCGAAAAAGGTTGATACCGGGGGGTAGGATAGAAGAAGGGCTAAGACTCAGCGCAGCCATGCTTGGGATGGATTATTTGCCAAACATGGTCTTCGTGGATAACGGTGTGGAGATACTAATACCTGATGCGCTCTACAAGAGCAACCTCAAGGACTATTTGATGGTGATATCAGACATGGCGGGAGTATACGTACTTGAGGAGTCCCTGTTTGAAAGGGAACTCACACTAGAAGACCTTGAACCCAGCATAGATGCTACAGTAATTAACTCAGGGGAGTTAGCGGAGATGGCTAAGAAATGCACCATAATAACCAGCTTCTAGGAGGACCAATATGGATACAATGGTATTGATAAGGAGAGCCCACTCCGAGACAGCTTTCAAGCTAGCAAAAGAGATCCATGAGGACGGCTCAGAGATCCACATAGTCTTCATGGGCAGGGGAACCCACTATATCAGCAAGGGAGACACCCTGAAAGAGCTAGAATTCGCCAAACTGTACACATTAGAGACCGAGTTTGATAGCCCAAAAGAGGAAGTAAAAGCCATAGGCTACGATGAATTCATCAGGCTTCTTGAGGGATGCGAGAGAACATTTACCTGGATCTAGTCAACCCACCAGATCCAGCCACGCTGCTCCCGACTACGCTCACCATGAATCAATCCAAGCTTTCGAAGCCTGTTCAAGAACACGATAGTAGTATCAGGGCATCTTAACTGGAGTTTCTGCATCTCCTCACCCACGGTTCTAGTGGTGATGGGTTCACCTGCCTTACGTAGTATGCTGAGTATTGCCTGTACTGCCTCATCATCCTCGAATCTATCGGATGTCATGGCTACTCAGGGGGATACAGGTTTTTATCTTCACCGGAATACTCTGACTCATGAAGCTATTTACGGTTGGACCCGTGGCTTGCTACCCAGAGGTACTGGAGTCTATGGGTATGCAGATGATGAGCCACAGGAGCAATGAGTATATCAAGATTCACTATGATACAGTCAAACAGCTACAAGGTTTCCTAGAGACAGAGAACTCGATCTATCTCTTCAGCAGCACGGGAACTGGATTCATGGAGGCAGCTGTACGCAACTGTGTAAAAGAGAAGATGATTGTCTGTGTCAATGGTAGCTTTGGGCAACGATTCGCAGAGGTAGCCATGGCAAATGGCAGGGAGGCAGTGATTATCGAGACAAAACTGGGAGAACCAGTTCAGCCAGAGATGATCGAGGCAGTCTTGGAGGCTGAACCCGATGTTGAGGCAGTAGCCATAACCCATAACGAGACGAGCACTGGTTTGATCAATGATCTACCCAATTTAACTGAGGTCTGCAAAGAGCATGACAAGCTCATATTTGTTGACGCTGTAAGCAGCATGGGTGGCACCGAGCTCAAAGTAGATGAATGGGGCATAGACATATGTTTCAGCAGCAGCCAGAAATGCTTCGGGGTACCCCCGGGCATAGGCATAGGTTCTGTGAGCAAGAGGGCGCTTGATGTCTCAGCCAAGATGCCTAACAAGGGCTGGTATTTCGACCTAAAAGTATGGGAGAAAAACCACTCCAGCAGGAAAGGCACCCCCATGACAAGCACGATCCCTCAGATCGCTGGACTAAACACAGCCCTAAAGATGGTGGAAAAGATGGGTGGAAAACAAGCATACTTTGATCTGTACAAGAAGCGGAACACTGCCATAAGGAACGGCATCAAAAAACATGGCATGGACACATACCCAATGAAAGGATATGAGAGCCCAACAGTCAGCTGCATCGCAGCACCAGAAGGCATGAGCGGACCAGATGTCTATAACAAGATGCGCGAACAGGGATTTGAGCTAGCCCAAGGATACGGAGCACTGAAAAACACGACATTCAGGATCGGTAACATGGGCTGGATACCAGACGATTACATTTCTGAGATGCTGGAAGCCCTCGGAAAAGTAGTATCCTAATTTTTTTAAATATTTTAACAGAAAAAGTATTAATCTATGCCCCTAAACGGAAGGAGAAAAGGGGCCTAGGTTAACAATTTAGTTTTGTGTGTCTTCAGCTGGGACTGGTTTCGAGTAGTTGAACTCGTAGATTACCTCTGTCTTGGTGCAATCACATTTTGGGCACCTTACATCCCATTTCGCTGTAAAGACTTCACCACAGTCCATGCATTTGTACTTCATACTCCGCTTTCACCTCCTGTGTGACTATGGATGATGGGAGTTAGCACGGTGTACCTCATTTAACCACCAAGACCGGTTTTTTACAGTGGTTCACAACATGGTTGCTAACACTCCCAAGCAGCAAACATGAGATACCACTTAGCCCCCTACTACCGATAACTATCAAATCAATATCCTCGTCCTCTGAGGCCTCGAGGATTTTGAATGAGACTCCCCCCTTTTTCAGATTGGTTGAAACTTCTAGAGATGGATACATTGATTTGAGCGTATTTTTTGCCTCATTTAAGACCCCGAGATGATACGCTGTGAATGCCTTCTCAAGATCGTAGCTGAAATCACGTCCATATTGGATATCACCTAATATCATCGGAGTAGGCGGAGGAACAACGGATAGCACAGTAAGCGACGCACCCCATTTCTGGGCAGAAATTGCGGCATGATTGAGTGCGTTTTTAGAGTGCTCGGACCCATCGATTGCTACGAGGATTTTGGTGTATATGGTTGTTACCTCCACGTGCCGATACAGAAAGGATTAGCATAAAGCTTCAGCAGCAATCATTAATACTATTATATACTACTCGGGATTTTTGTAATTACACTAGACACTATCTGTAATCAATGAGGAAGAAAATATGGAAAAGAGAAAGATCACCTCCCTCGGAAAATACTCCCTTGTCGTCACGTTACCCAAAAACTGGATAAAAATGAACAAACTCGAAGGCGGAGATCAAATATCCCTCGAAATCCTCGATGACGGATCACTGCTCATCCACACAAATGGGGAAGAAAAGGAGAGACAGACCCAGATCACGCTGCAGATCAACGCAAACGAGGAAATTGATATGACCCAGCGCCGGATAATCGGCTGCTATCTGAATGGCTATGATAAAATAATTCTGAAATCAGTGAAAAACTTCACAAAGGAACAACAAGATGGTATCCGAACAATTGTAAGGTCACTGTACATGAGGATCTTTGAGTCTCATGCCCATCAGGTTACCCTTCAGGCGTTCATGGATGAGAGCCTCGCATCAGTAACATCTGGTGTGGAGAGAATGCAAATAATCACAGTCTCAATGGCAAAAGATGTTCTAAACGCCATGAAAAACTGGGATATTGAGCTCGCAAGGTCCGTTATCTCCCTTGAGGAGGATGTTGATCAGTTTCTATTTTTCCTTACACGGCTTCTACGAACAACAATGCATAACCCCTCGCTTGCTAGCAAACTTGGTGTTACTATGGGAGATTGTTTTGATTATCATTTGTTGGTGAATCGCATTGAGTATGTGGCTGATTGCCTTAGGGATATAGCTGATGCCTTGATAAAACTCTATGAAACCCGGGAGAAGGTATCAGATGAGTTCATGGGAAATCTGCTTGAAATGGCTTCATGGGCGACCCATTTTTTTGATCTTGCTGTGGATGGCTTCATGTCTACTAATCTTGAGCATGTCGGGGACATTATCAACTACGCTGAAGAGGCGATAAAAAACAACAGGATCATTGAGACACTCCACTATTATGGTAACTCAGAGAAACAGGTGCTTATTCTCTGCCATACAATGATTGAAAATTTTTTACGAATACTGACCTATGCAGCGGACATTGCAGAGATTACGATTGATCGCCACTATGTACAGACCAAAAACGATACGACGCAAGAGAACCCATGATCAATCTGGCCAATGCCAACCCATCCCACCGTGACGACTAAGATACCTTGTGAATAAGAACAGTGGGATATAGCAGAAGACTATGATCAAGCCCTGTGTAATATTCTCGGATACAACTATTGGGAGATAGGCTAGAAGTATGAACCCCAATGCATAACAGATTATGTTGATGGGCATCCTTTTTCTTTGGTCTAGCTTTGATTGCATCAAATAATAAAATGTTCAAAGTTTAATAAAATAATTGGTTTATTTCCTTAGACCGTTTATGAACCCATTTTCCATTTCTTTCAACCAGTTAAGGCAATCATCGAGGTTATCAAACACAGTCCTTGGGTATTCAACACTGTTTACCGGCTTATCCCTCAAATCAACGCATTCATAGTGAATTTTACCATACGTATCCTGATTGATATTCACCTTAAGCAGTGATCCGGTCCATTTTCGGCCACAGACCTCACATTTGTAATCGATATTGGTGGATGTGTGGATGGTTGTCTTCTTGCATGTTTTGCAGTATAATTCAGCTGATTGATATGGGAAATCATAGTGAAGAGCCATAGCCAAGATACACAAGAGGTAAGATTTTATTCTTACCCAAAAACTAGACCGCGGCACCTACCAGCAGTATAATGGCGGTCTTCTCCCCGGTATTAAAGAACCCATGAGGAATACCAGCGGGTAGAAAAATCGCGTCACCTGCATGTACTTCCTGCTTTTCCTCTCCCACCTGTGCTATTCCATCTCCTGTGAGAATGAAATAGACTTGCTCTGCGTCTTTGTGGGTGTGAAGATTATTGGTTTCACCTGGTCTCAGAGTAATACGGGCAAAGTGTTTGAAGGATTTCATGTCTTCAGGTTGTTTGGCGTTGAATACGGCTCCTGCGGCGTCTTCCTGCCACCAGACTTGATAGAGAGCTGATGCCCCATGTTGATCAATCAGAGGCTTCTTGCCCATCTTTGTATAACTCTTGATATTCATGGATTTTTACCGGGTTCTCACCGTATAAATCATGTTATACAGATGTGTTTGGGTGTGGGGTATATATCCTAGATTTACCATAATAGTATTGTGAGTTCTAATCGAAGATCACGGCTGATGCGTATTATGGAGATCGAGAAAAAGGTCCATAGTATAGAGAATGATCCAAAGTACCGTGAGATGACGCAGAACCTCAAAACCCTTGAGACTAATCCCATTGGAAGCAGGCATGTTCGCATCGGTACACCAGAGAACTTGAGTAGCATGGTGGAGCTTCGTAGGAACAGCGCCGAGATGGATGATCTAATCAAACGCTATAAAGAAAACGTCGATAAATACCAGATAAGAATAGACAAGTTAAATCAGGAAAAGAAACAGCTCCAGAAAGAACTGTTTCCAAGTTAAAGCCATTTTCTTCGCCTAAAGAAAAGAATCATTATTCCTGTGATTATAATCATGATCCCCCAGAGAGTGGGATATGCATTCCTCCAACCCAATTCAGGCATGTACTGGAAATTCATACCATAAATTCCTGCGAGAAAAGTCAAGGGTATGAATATAGTTCCGATTATTGTGAGGAGCTGCATTATTTGATTCATCTTATTGCTTATGCTGCTTAGATAGATATCCAGCATACCACTCAACAGGTCACGATATGTCTCGATGGCATCAATTACCTGAATCGTATGATCATATACGTCTCTGATGTAGATGCCCGTTGTTTCTTTGAACTGTTTACTGCCAAGCCTGTCTAGACGGCTGATGACTTCTCTGAGAGGCCAGACACTCTTACGGATAGCTATCATCTTACGTTTCATATTATAGATATCATGCAGGGTCTCAAGTTGGGGGTTTTCAACGAGTTCATCTTCAATCTCCTCGATCTTGTCCCCAACCTTCTCCAGAACTGTAAAGTAACCATCAACAATCACATCGATGAGGCTATAGGCTAAATAATCAGTCCCCATCCTGCGGATAATACCCTTATTTTCCCTAATTCGCTGCCTAATGACCCCAAAACAGTCGCCATGTTGCTCTTGAAAAGAAATGAGGAAACGCTCTCCTAGAATAAAGCTCACCTGTTCGATATCAAACTCCTCGGTATCCTCATCATATTGGATCATCTTGAGAACGAAAAAGATATGATCCTCATACTCCTCAACCTTGGGGCGTTGTAATGTGTTAACGATATCCTCCTGAATCAAAGGATGAAAACCCATGGCGTCACCGATCTCGACAATATCAGAAGCTCGAAGACCATTCACATTAATCCAAGTAACATTAGAGGTTCGGAGGTCCTCGATTATATCTGAGATCTTATCGACAATTTTCTCTATGAAAGCCTCCTCATCATAGGAAATCTCATCTATATGAGCCGGGAGAGCTTCTTCCTCTCCAACATAGACAGGGGTACCGGGGGGTAATCCGGTCTTCTTAGACTTTCTTAAAAGGATACCAGCCATACTAACCGATTAGTAAAATGAGTTAATAATTTTAGCCTCGGGTAACCTCGATATTCACCGCGTTATTCATTGTAACCGTGTTGCATTTTAGACCTAGGGTTTCGTTGAATGCCGATGAGATATAGCTACCAAGAAAGAGGCTCCACTTGAAGCCCATTTGATGAGTTAGATGGAATAATGATTGCTTTCCCTCTTCAATATAATCACATCGGTACCATCCCTGGTTCTCGCCAAGCACCTGTGTAATAAACCATTGGAGATTATCGAAATTAATCCGTTTACCTCGCTGTAATAACTCGCTCGTGATTTGAGCCTGACCTACTATGTCTCCTATCTCATTTATCTCGCTAATTTCAAGTTTCTTAATAAACTCGTTAACAGTCTCACCACTCATAACGAGAACACCTGAAACCTCGTAGAAACGATACCCAGTGAGATACCTATCGAATATATGCCCGATAAGGGCGTTCACGCTGTATCCTCGTCGGTCTGCTTCCTGTATTAATGCCTCATCTTGCTCGGCTTCAAGCCTAATAGTCCTTGTGGCGCTCTTTTTCCTGCTTCTATCAGACATATATTGTGTAGTACAATGTATTACAAATAAACCTTTTTTCCAAAAATTGTCAAATTAGCATCATTGGGACGCAATGTGGACTTCCAGCTTAAGTAAATAAAAAGAACCTGTTATCTTGAACAAAAATGCCGTTCGTAAGAAGATATAAAGACATGAACACAAACCTCGATGCCCTCTACAAGGACATCGTAAAAGAACTCCAGAACGAGAAAGAGCTCAACATCGGAAAAGAACTCAAAGGAGACGTAAATGGAGTCCCATTC